>NZ_JBFAZX010000008.1:0-255703 GCF_040689395.1 Dactylosporangium sp. NPDC051484
GCTGCTGGCGGACGAGTATCGGCGCAACCGGACCACGGGCGGGTTCATCATCATCGACGAGTCCACCAACCGCACGGTCGGCGCCGGCATGATCATCGAGGCTGGCTGACGCTCGGGTTACGACGGCTGGCGCGGCGGGGGAACCGGCCGCGCCACCGAGATGCGGGCCACCCGGCGGCCCTCCACGGTGTTCACCCGCAGGTTCCAGCCGTCGTGGCGCACGTTGTCGCCCACCTTGGGCAGCTTGCCCAGCCGCGCCATCAGGAAGCCCGCCACCGTCTCATAGGGGCCGGTCGGCAGCGTCAGGCCGGTGCGCTCGGCGAGGTCGGCCAGGTTGAGCCGGCCATCGACCTCGTGGCTGCCCTCGTCCACCCGAGGCGGGGCGGGCGGCGCGTCGTACTCGTCGTGGATCTCCCCGACGAGCTCCTCGATCAGGTCCTCCAGCGTCACGATGCCGGCCGTGCCACCGTACTCGTCGACGACGACCGCCAGTTGGTGGCGCTCGCGGCGCATCTCGGACAGGGCGGCGAGCACGCGCTTGCTGGCCGGCAGCCGCTTGACCTCGCGGGTGAGGTGGCGCAGCGTGACCGTCGGGTCGACCGCGGGCAGCAGGGTCAGGTCGCGCACGTGGACGAAGCCGAGGACGTCGTCCGGGTCGCCGTCGATGACCGGGAAGCGGGAGTGCGTTGCCCGGCGTACTGCTTGAATGGAATCGGCGACCGTGAGCGACGCGTCGAGGAAGACCACCTCGGTGCGCGGCACCATCACCTCGCGGACGTGCCCGGTGCCGGAGTTCACCGTGATGAGGGTGCGCAGCTGCGCCTCGGATATGCGTGGCGGGGGCGGGGTAGCGTGAAGACGCTCCGCCCAGCGGTTCAACAGGGCGGCCACAGCCTGCCGTATGGTTCCGGGGCCAGTTTGATGGCCGGGCTCCGGCATAGCACAAAGTGTAGGCGTCCCGCTCCCGGTCGTTCACGCGCGAAGTGCGAATTTGTTGGAATGCGTCGAGTTTTGGAGGTTGCTGTGAAGCTGCTCGTCACCGGGGGTGCCGGGTACATCGGCAGCGTCGTCACCGCGCTGCTGCTGGACGCCGGGCACGAGGTGGTGGTGCTTGACGATCTCTCCACCGGGCACGCCGAGGCCGTGCCCGAGGGCGCGCGCTTCGTGCGCGGCCGGGTGCACGACGCGATCGGCGACCTGTTGACGCCGTCGGCCGGGTTCGACGGCGTGCTGCACCTGGCGGCCTTCATCGCGGCCGGCGAGAGCGTGCAGCGGCCGGAGAAGTACTGGGACAACAACGCGACCGCCACGCTGCGGCTGCTCGACGCGATGCACGCGGCCGGGGTGCGCCGCCTGGTGTTCTCGTCCACCGCCAACGTGTACGGCGACCCCGACGTGGTGCCGATCCCGGAGACGGCCGCGGTGCGCCCGCCCAACCCGTACGCGACCTCGAAGCTCGCCGCCGATCACGCGCTCACCGGCTTCGCCGTGGCGCACGGATTCTCCGCGGTGAGTCTGCGGTACTTCAACGTCGCCGGCGCCCTGCGCCGCCCCGACGGCTCGCTGATCGGCGAGCGCCACGACCCGGAGACGCACCTGATCCCGATCGCCCTGCAGGTGGCCGCGGGCCGCCGTGAGAAGCTGCAGATCTTCGGCGACGACTACGACACCCCCGACGGCACGAACATCCGCGACTACATCCACGTCGCCGACCTGGGCGCGGCCCACCTGAAGGCGCTGCGGACGATGGACGACCCGGGCTCCCTGGCAAGCCACCGGATCTTCAATCTGGGCAACGGCACCGGCTTCTCCAACCGCCAGGTCGTCGAGGTGGTGCGCCAGGTCACCGGCCACCCGATCCCGGTCGAGACGGCCCCGCGCCGCCCGGGTGATCCGGCCCGGCTGGTCGCGTCGTCGGACAAGGCGAAGCGCGACCTCGGGTGGACGCCGCAGTTCCCGGACCTGACGACGATGGTCGCCGACGCCTGGTCCTTCATGAACCGCTGACCGGCTACTGGGCTTGTTCCCCCGGTCAGTTCCCCCCGGTCAGTTCGGCAGCACGATGGCGGACAGGGTGGCCTCCCGCCAGGCGTGGGCGTCGGTGGAGACCTGTGTGGGATCGCCCAGGGACGCGTAGCCGTTGCCGACGGGGACGATGGCGCCGCCCGGGCCGGCGACGGCGCCGAAGTGCTCGCCGTCGTTGCTCTCCAGGACGATCGTCTCGGCGTCGGCCTGGAACCACAGCAGCACCGAGCGGTCGGGGCGGACCAGCGCACCGAAGGGGCGGTTTTCCAGCGTCTTCAGCGATGCCGGGAGCTCGATCGGGGTGCGCACCTCGCGCCAGTTCGCGCCGCCGTCCGAGGTGCGGAAGAAGCGGACGGCGTGGCTGTATCGCACGAAGGCCCACGCGTTGCGCCCGTCCAGGGTCGTCACGGTCGGCACGTCGATGCCGGGCGGGGCGTCCAGCGTGCTCGCGGTCCAGTGCTGGCCCTGGTCGACGCTCACGCTCACGGCCGGCGCCCCGGTGTGCAGGTCAGCGCCGGCGACCCACCACCCGGTCCCGGCCGGCAGCCCGTTGAGCACGGTGCGGCGGGCCAGCGGCGGCTGGCCGACGAGGCTCAGCGAGCCGTCGGTCCCGCGCACGCCGAACAGGTCGCCGTACTGCGCCAGCTGCACCGCCAGGTCGCCGCCGCCGAGCGCAAGGCGCTCGCTGGGCCCGATCACCGGCGAGCCGGTCTGCGCGGGCAGCGGGGCCTGGGCGTCACCGGTGAGCCGGAACTGCAGGCAGGAGCGCGACCCGCCGCTGACCTCGCCGCTGAGCATGTAGGTGCCAGTCGCGATGCGGGTCAGCTGGACGTTGCTGATCTTGTCCAGCGGGCTCTCGCGCAGCGCGTCGAGCACATATGGCGTCCGTCGCTCGGTGGTGCCGCCCAGCCTGGTGACCTGCAGGCTGCATCGGTGCGCCTGCGACACCTCGACGCAGACGTCGACGGCGGCGACCAGGTCCGGCAGGTCGCCCGCGGCGGCGAGCGGCGTGATCGTGGACGGAAAGCGGCCGGCGGTCGCCGCGGTGGAAATGCTCGGCGTGACCGTCGGCCCCGGGTCGTACGCCCCGCTGAGGTCGGGGTTGGGGCCCAGCACGGCGGGGGCCGGCCGGTGGGCCGGCCGGCCGAAGATGCCGGCGAGCGCGACCGGCGCGAGGACGCCGAGCGTGCCCAGCAGCGCGCCGAGCACGGCCAGCCGGTCGCGCATGCGAACCCGGCCGGCGCGCTGGTAGAGCATGCTGAAGTCGGGGACCCAGGTGGCCGCCTCGATCTGCGTGCGGAGCGTGTGGAAGTCCAGCTCAGGGCGCATCTCGCACCTCTTGCGGCTGGATGGCCCGCGCTACGGTCGGCTGCGGCGGCCGCCGGCGCGCTGAGTCCTCTCTGGCCGGCGAACCCACCTCGACGTCGCTGAGCAGGGTGGCGAGCATCGCGCGGCCGCGGGACAGGCGCGCCTTGACCGTGCCGACCGGCACGCCGAGCGCCTCGGCGACCTCGTGCACGGACATGTCCGCCAGGTGGTGCAGCACGATCGTCTCCCGTGTCGCCTGCGACAGCTGCTGCAGGGCGGCGACCAGGGCGACCCGGTTGGGGTCGACGCCCGGCACGCTCTCCACCGGCCGTGCGACCCGGCCGCTGCGCACCAGTGTGTCGAACAGGCGCCGCCGCCGCCAGCGGGTGCGTGCGAGGTTCATGGCGACGGTGCGCAGCCACGCCTCCGGGTCGGCGACGTCGAGGAACTGCCGGGGCCGGGCGAGGGCCCGCGCATACGCCTCCTGGACGAGATCCTGCGCCTCCGCGTGATCGCCGGTCAGCGCGTAGAGCGCGGCCACGAGACGGCGGTAGTGCGCCTGGTACGCGTCGCGTACGGCCTCGCGGGCCTCCAGCTCGTCGCCCACACGCCACCTCCCTCGTCCGCCACCCGTCTCGCTAACCAGACAGACGTCTGTGTGGAGCTTCCGGTTGCGCCTGACAGAATGGCGGGCATGTCGTCTCCCGCCAGGCCGCGGGTCCTCTCCGGGATCCAACCCACCGCCGACTCGTTCCATTTGGGCAACTATCTCGGTGCCCTGCGCAACTGGGTGGCGATGCAGGAGACCCATGACGCGTTCTACTGCGTCGTCGACCTCCACGCGATCACCGCGGGTCACGATCCGGAGCTGCTGCGTAAGCGCACTCGGGTGGGCGCGGCCCAGCTGCTCGCCGTGGGCCTCGACCCGGAGCGGTGCACGCTGTTCGTGCAGAGCCACGCGCCCGAGCACGCCCAGCTCGCCTGGGTGATGAACTGCCTGACCGGCTTCGGTGAGGCCAGCCGGATGACGCAGTTCAAGGACAAGTCGGCCAAGCAGGGCGCCGACCGCGCCAGCGTCGGGCTGTTCACCTACCCGATCCTGCAGGCCGCGGACATCCTGCTGTATCACGCGGACGCCGTGCCGGTCGGCGAGGACCAGCGCCAGCACCTTGAGCTGACCCGCGACCTCGCGCAGCGGTTCAACACCACGTTCGGCCCGACGTTCACCGTCCCGGTGCCGTACATCATCAAGGACACCGCCAAGATCACCGACCTGCAGGAGCCGACGGCGAAGATGTCGAAGTCGGCGTCGACCGCCAACGGCCTGGTCGAGCTGCTGGAGGAGCCGGCGCGGATCGCCAAGAAGATCAAGTCGGCGGTCACCGACACCGGCCGCGAGATCATCTTCGATCAGACGAACAAGCCCGGCGTGTCCAACCTGCTCACGATCTACGCCGCGCTGACCGGCCGGACGGTCGACGAGCTGGTCGAGGCGTATGCCGGGAGGGGCTACGGCGACCTGAAGAAGGACCTCGCCGAGGTCGTGGTCGAGTTCGTCAAGCCGATCCAGCAGCGCACCAATTCCTACCTCGACGACCCGTCCCAGCTGGACAAGCTGCTCGCGGTCGGCGCCGAGAAGGCGCGCGCGGTGGCCGCGCCGACGCTGAAGTCGGTGTATGACCGCATCGGCTTCCTCGCCCCCGGCGCTGCCGCGCACTGAGGTGGACAAGAGCACCATCGGAGTCGCGATCGACCTCCCGCAGCCGTGGGGCGGCGAGCTCACCGCCGCCCGGCTGGCCGCCGGTGACCGGGTCGCGGAGTATGTGCCGGCTCACGTCACCCTGCTCGGCCCGACCGAGGTCGACGCCGCGGACCTGCCCGGGATCGACCGGCACCTGGGCGACGTCGCCCGGGCGCACCGGGCGTTCACCGTGCGGCTGCGCGGCACCGGCACGTTCCGGCCGGTCACCCAGGTGGTGTTCGTCGCGGTCGCGGCCGGCATCAGCGAGTGCGAGCAGCTGCACGAGGCCGTGCTCGCGGCGCACGCGATCCGCGACCCCGCCCGCAGCACGGCGCGGTTTCCCTTTCACCCGCACGTGACGGTGGCCCACGACGTGCCGTCCGCGCAGCTCGACGCTGTGTTCGCCGACCTGGCCGGCTACGAGGCGTCGTTCGCGGTCGGCGGGTTCACGCTCTTCGAGCACGATGACGGGGGCCGGTGGCGTCCCTATGCGCAGTACCGCCTCGCGACGGACGATTGAGGGGTGAGCACCCTCGACCGGCTGGAGGCCGGTTTCGACCGCGTGGTGGCCGCCGCCCGGCACCGATCGCGGGGGTTCGACCATGTCTGGCGGGCGCAGCAGCGGTATTTCGAAGTCGACGCCGTCCGCCTGGCCGCCGCGACGGCCTATTACGGCTTCTTCGCCGTGTTCGCCATGGTGGTCGTGCTGTTCTTCGTCCTCGGCCGGGTGCTGGGTGGCAACAAGCTCGTCGTCGAGCGGGTGCAGGTCTATCTGCAGACCAACCTGCCCCAGCTGCACTCCGACGAGATCTTCGCCGGCAGCCAGCAGATCGGCCTGCTCGCGCTGGCCGGCCTGGTCTTCGCCGGCGTCGGCTGGGTGGAGAACGTGCGCTCGTCGCAGCGGGCCCTGTGGCAGCTGCAGCAGCACCCGGGCAACGCCGTCGTGCGCTGGCTCGTCGACCTCGCCGTTCTGGTCACGCTTGGCCTGCTGCTGCTGATCTCGATCGGCATCTTCGCCGGGATGCAGGAGCTGCTGTACTGGCTGGCCGGCGACGCCAGGCAGGACCCGGTTCGGGTCGCCCTGCGCGCCTTCTCCACGCTGCTGTCCGGCGTGGTCGACGTGTTCCTCGGCGCGGCCCTGCTGGTCGGGGTGCCCCGGCTGCGCATGTCGCTGCGGCGCCTGTGGCCCTCGGCGTTGCTGTTCGCCGTCGGGCTGGGCCTGCTCAAGACGGTGGGGAAGTGGTACATCACCCGCGCCGAGCACAACCCGGCCTACCAGCTGGTCGCCGGCACGATCGGGCTGCTGCTGTACATGTACCTGCTGCACCAGCTGCTGCTGTTCGCCGCGGCGCTGGCCGCGACCAGCCCGTACGGCCGGGTCGTCGACCTGGCCAGCGGCCGGCTGCGGACCGAGGTGCGGGCGGCGGAGACGACGGAGGGGGCGGGGGAGATCGCCGCGCACGTCACACCCTCCGGCGGTTCGGCGGGTGCCGAGCGCCCGAAACCGTCATGATGGGCGCCGTGGGTGCACTCGTGACTTTGGACCTGCCGGCCGACGCGCCGGCGCTGACCCTGCCGTGGATCATCACCTTCGGCCCGATGAACGACGAGGAGGAGTGGGAGCCGGTCGTGTGCGGCCCCTACGAGCGCGCGCACGCGCTCGCGCTCGCGGAGGCCGTGGTGGCCGACGAGGAGCTGATGGCGGTCGTGGAGCCGCTACAGCCGCACGTGACCGTCGCGCAGATCCAGGGCGACATCGCCGCCTCCCGGCTGGCGGCCGAGAACGAGGACGTGGAGGCTGCGTTCGACGCGGAGCTCGCCGGGTACGACGACGACCACGACCACGACCACGATCACGGCGACCACACGCACGAGCCGCCGTCGGTCGAGGAGATCCGCGAGGGCTTCGCCCGCATCGCGGCCAAGCTGACGAACTAGGCCCGGCTTGAAACCTGGCCTGAAGCTGGCTTGAATCCGGCCTGATCTCGCCCAGCGGCTCGGCGCCAGCGGTGCGCCGGGCCGCTGAGGCCTGCCGCCACGGCGCGAGATCGACGCTACCGGCCGCAGGACGCCTTCAGGGCCGACAGGAACCATGCCCAGCGGTGTGTCGTGGCGGGGATCGGCGGCCAGCCGTTGATGGTGGCCATCAGCTGCCAGTAACGCTCCGCCCGGGGCTCGATCGCCCCCTCCAGCGCCTCGATGACCTCGTCGCGCAGCTCGGGCCCGTCCGCGCGTCCGGCCGCCTCCGACCAGCGGCCCATCACCTCGTCGACCACCGCCGCCGGGTCGGGCGCGCCGCCGTCCTGGGCCTTGCCGACCCGCTCGACGAACCAGTTGATCTGCGACATGTCGGTCGGCACGACCCACCGCGCGCCCGGCTCGAAGCTGCGCCGGCCCATCTGTCGCAGCTTGTCGCGGAAGTCCTCCTGCCGCAGCATCTCGGCCAGCTCGATCCAGGCGTCGACCTGCTCGTCGGTCGGCTCGTCCGGCAGGTCCGCCGACACGCTGCGCATGCCCTCGGTGAACCGCCGTGCCGCATCGCTTTCGGCGATGTCGCTGAAGATGCTGTCGAAGAACTCCCCGACGATCCGCTTCCGCTCGTCGGCGCTGGCCTGCGCGATCTTCGTCAGGCGCTCCAGGTCGGCGGGGGTGGCGTCGCGGCCGGCCACCGCGCGCAGGGCCGCACGGCGCAGCCGCAGCACCCGGATCTGCGCACCGAGCGCGTCGGCGTGCGCGGCCGCCACCCCGCGCAGGTCCGCCCCGCGGTCGAGCACCTGGCGGATCGTGGCGAGGTCGAACCCCAGCTCACGCAGGGTGCGCACGAACTCCAGCCGCACGATCGAGCCGTGGTCGTAGCGCCGATAGCCGGCCCGCGACCGTTCGGCCTCGGGCACCAGTCCGACGTCGGAGTAGTACCGGATCGTCTTGACCGGCAGCCCGGTGAGGCGGGCCAGCTCGCCGATGTTCATGCCCGGATTCTGGACCCTCCAGTAAGGGGAGAGTCAACCGCCAGCTACCTTGCCCGGATGGAAGCTTTGCGCCTCACCCTCCTGTTCCTGCACCTCATCGGCTTCGCGATGCTGCTGGGCGGCTCGATCGCGCAGTACCTGACCGGCAAGCTGCGCATCAACCCGGTCATGCTGTGGGGCGCCGGCATCCAGGTGGTCACGGGCCTCGGGCTGGCGGCACCGCTGCGCGGCGGCGGCGAACACGAGCCGCCGTCGGCCAAGCTCGCCGTCAAGCTCGTGCTCGGCCTCATGATCTTCGTCATGGCGTTCTTCTCCCGTAAGCGGGACGAGGTCAACCGCGGCCACTTCCTCGCTCTGGCTGGATTGACGATCGTGAACGCCGCGGTTGCCGTGTTTTGGAAGTAACCCTCCGGCTTCCTGACGTGACTGCGGTGTACAAGGTCGGTCCCAGAAGGCGAAGCGACCCTCGACACGTCACGGCCCTGTAACGCACTCCTCCCAACCCGGCAGCGAAGGCGGGAACGGCACCATCTAGGGCGTACGCTCCCGCCGTTGGGTTCACCGCGTTGGGGCGGTGCATTGGGAAGGGAGACCGTCTTGCGCCGAGTGCGTGGGATGAAGGTTCTCGCGGCCGCCTCGGTGGCGTTCGTCGCGTTGGGCAGCGTCGCCGCTTGCGGTGGCGACAAGGGCAGCACGGGCAGCGGCAGCAGCGCGGCACCCGAGAAGAAGCACCTCAAGGTGGGCCTCGCCTTCGACATCGGCGGCCGGGGCGACAAGTCCTTCAACGACTCCGCCGCCGCGGGCCTGGACCGGGTCAAGAGCGACATGAACGTCGAGGTCAAGGACCTGGCGGCGGTCGCCAACGAGAGCGAGAACGACAAGTACTCGCGCCTGAAGCTGCTCTGCGACGCCGGCTACAACCCGGTCATCGCCGTCGGCTTCGCCTACGACGGCGCCGACGCCAAGAACGGCCCGCTCGCCCGCGCGGCCAAGGACTGCCCGACCACCAGGTTCGCGATCGTCGACGGCGGCACCCAGGCCGACAACGTCGCGGCCCTCACGTTCGCCGAGGAGCAGGGCTCCTACCTGGTCGGCGTCGCCGCGGCCCTGAAGTCCAAGACCGGCACGGTCGGCTTCATCGGCGGCTGCCAGGTCGACCTGATCAAGAAGTTCGAGGTGGGCTTCGCGGCCGGCGCCAAGGCCATCAAGGCCGACATCAAGGTGCTGACCAACTACCTGTCGACCCCGGCCGACTCCTGCAAGGGCTTCAACGACCCGGCCGGCGGCAAGACGGCCGCCAGCGGTATGTACGACCAGGGCGCGGACATCGTCTACGCGGCGGCCGGCGGCTCCGGCACCGGCGTCTTCGAGGCCGCCAAGGACAAGAAGACCCTGGCCATCGGTGTCGACTCCGACCAGTACAACACCGTCACCGACGACTCGCTGAAGCCGGTCATCATGACCTCGATGCTCAAGCGCGTCGACAACGCGGTGTTCAACTTCGTCAAGGACTACGCGGCCAACAACTTCAAGGCCGGCGGAACGGTCTTCGACCTCAAGACCGACGGCGTTGGTTACGCCACGTCCGGTGGTCAGGTCGACGACATCAAGGACAAGCTCGACGCGGCCAAGGCCGACATCGTGTCGGGCAAGGTCACCGTACCGAGCAAGTAAAGAATCCACCGAGTCGACGTAGACATCGGGTGTGCGGCGGGGGACTGTGATCCAGTCCCCCGCCATTCATCTTGTTAGAGGAGCCTGGATGACCGCGGACCCACCCGCCGTCGTACTGAAGGGGATCACCAAGAGGTTCCCCGGCGTTGTGGCCAACTCCGACGTCAACCTCACCGTGCGCAAGGGCACGATCCACGCGATCGTCGGTGAGAACGGTGCCGGCAAGTCGACCCTGATGAAGATCTTGTACGGCATGCAGCCACCGGACGAGGGCGAGATCGTCATCGACGGGCGGCCGGTTCGGTTCTCTTCGCCGCAGGGCGCGATCGAGGCGGGCATCGGCATGGTGCACCAGCACTTCATGCTCGCCGACAACTTCACGGTCACCGAGAACGTCGTGCTCGGTGCCGAGAAGCTGCACGGAATCGGGGCGGGGGCAAAAGCCAAGATCGCAGAGATTTCCCAGCGGTACGGCCTGGGCGTGCGCCCGGACGAGCTGGTGGAGAACCTCGGCGTCGGCGACCGGCAGCGCGTGGAGATCCTCAAGGTCCTCTACCGTGGCGCCCGGATTCTGATCCTGGACGAGCCGACGGCGGTGCTCGTCCCGCAGGAGGTCGAAGAGCTCTTCGGTAACCTGCGCGAGCTCATCCGCGAGGGCCTGACCGTCCTGTTCATCTCGCACAAGCTGGACGAGGTCCGCATGGTGGCCGACGACATCACGGTCATCCGCCGTGGCACCACGGTCGCCTCGGTCAAGCCGGCCGACGTGACCGCCCGCCAGCTGGCCACGCTCATGGTCGGCAGCGAGCTGCCCAGCCCGGAGGCACGCGAGTCGACCGTCACCGACGAGCCCGCGCTGGTCGTCGAGGGGCTCACCGTCCTCGGCGCGGAGGGGCGCCCGGTCGTCGACAACGCGACCTTCACGATCCACCGCGGCGAGGTCGTCGGTATCGCCGGCGTCGAGGGCAACGGCCAGGCCGAGATCGCGGAGGCGATCCTCGGCATGCGCCCCGCGACCGGCACGATCCGGCTCGGCGGCGAGGACGTCTCCGCCTGGCCGACCCGGCGCCGCCGCGAGGCTGGCATCGGCTACGTGCCGGAGGACCGCCACCGCCAGGGCCTGCTGCTGGACGCGCCGCTGTGGGAGAACCGGATCCTCGGTCACCAGACCGAGCGGCCCAACGCCCGCGGGTTCCTCATCGACGTCGGCGGGGCGCGCCGCGACACGCAGCGCATCGTCGAGGAGTACGACGTGCGCACCCCGAGCATCGACGTCGCCGCCGTGGCGCTCTCCGGCGGCAACCAGCAGAAGCTGATCGTCGGCCGGGAGATGAGCCACCAGCCGAAGGTGCTCATCGCCGCGCACCCGACCCGCGGGGTCGACGTCGGCGCCCAGGCCGCGATCTGGGACCACATCCGTAACGCCCGCATCGCCGGCATGGGCGTACTGCTGATCTCGGCCGATCTCGACGAGCTCATCGGGCTGTCCGACTCCCTCAAGGTCATCTACGGCGGCCGGCTCGTGGCCGACGCCGACCCGGCGACCGTCACCCCCGAACAGCTGGGCGTCGCCATGACCGGCGCCACGACCGAGGAGGCCTCGGAGTGAGCGCAGGATCCGCCGCGCCGCCCGCTTTCTGGCGGCGCATCGACCCGGCCAAGCTGGTGCCCCAGCTCGCCGCCCCGGTCGCCGCGCTGCTGCTGGCCGCCGTGATCTCGTCCATCGCGCTGATCATCACGGACAAGGACCCGCTCCAGGCCTTCTCCGACATGTACACGTTCGGCATCAAGCCGGACTCGCAGGTGGAGATTCTGAACAAGGCCAGCGAGTACTACATCGCCGCCGTCGCGGTCGCCATCGGCTTCAAGATGGGCCTGTTCAACATCGGCGTCGAGGGCCAGTCCAAGATCGGCGCCTTCATGGCCGGCGCGCTGGCCAGCGCGTCCTTCATGAGCTGGATGCCCGGCGCGTTGCGCATCGCGCTGATCATGGTCGTGGCCATGCTGGTCGGCGCGGCCTGGGCCTCCATCGCCGCGTTGCTCAAGACCCGGCGGGGCGTCAGCGAGGTCATCTCGACGCTGATGCTCAACGTGATCGGCGCCCAGGTGGTGACCTGGCTGCTCAACGACCACTGGGGCGTGCAGGCGCCGGGCGCGCAGATCAAGACCACCGGCATCCTGCCGGAAGAGTCGTGGATGCCCGGCCTGCCGATCGTCTCCGGCACCGACCAGAAGGTGCTCGGCTTCCTGGTCGTCGCGGTGATCCTCGGCGTGGCGTACTGGTTCGCCATCAACCGCACCCGCTTCGGCTTCGACCTGCGGGCCACCGGCTACAACCCGTTCGCGGCCACGGCCAGCGGCGTCAACGCCAAGAAGATGGTCATCACCGCGATGCTGGTCTCCGGCGGGATCGCCGGCCTGGTCAACCTGCCTCGCATGCTCGGCGAGACGCACACCTACACCGAGGGCTTCGGCGGCATCGGATTCACCGGCATCGCGGTCGCCCTGCTCGGCCGCAACCACCCGGTCGGCATGGCGCTCGGCGCGATCCTGTGGGGCTTCCTGGCCCGCTCGCAGCTGATCCTCGACCTCGACGGCATCCCGAAGGAGATCGTGCTGATCATGCAGGGCGTCGCGGTCCTGTCCGTGGTCATCGCCTACGAGCTCGCCGCCCGCATCGGCCGCCGTGCCCAGCAGCGGCGGGTCGGCGCCGCCACCGCGGCCCCGGCCGGCTCGGCCCCGCTGGCCCCGGCTATCACCGAGGAGTCGAAGTGAGCACCGACGCCATGCTCTCCACCGCCGCGGCGGTGACGGCGGCGCCGAAGCGACGCCGGATGGGCACCTCCCGGATCCTGCTCATCATCGCCGGCACGCTCGTCGGCCTGTCGCTGGTGCACCTGCTCACCGGCGCCGACGACGTCACCTCGCAGGGTGCCGTCCAGGCCGCGCTGCAGGCGGCGATCCCGATCGGGCTGGCCGGGCTCGGCGGCCTGTGGGCGGAGCGGGCCGGCGTGGTCAACATCGGCCTTGAGGGGCAGATGGTCCTGGGCACCTGGTTCGGGGCCTGGGGCAGCCTGCAGTACGGGCCGTGGGTCGGGCTGCTCATCGGTATCGCCGGCGGCGCCGTGGGCGGGCTCATCCACGCGCTCGCGACCGTCACCTTCGGCGTCGACCACATCGTCTCCGGCGTGGCGATGACGATCCTGGCGCCGGGCATCACGAGGTACCTTTCGTTCATCACGTGGGGCAGCGGCGGGGCCACCCAGTCGCCGGCGCTGAAGCCCGACCAGACCGTGCCGCGGGTCTCGGTGCCGTTCGTGAACCGGCTGGAGGGGCTGGAGAAGCACCACTGGTTCCTGATCAGCGACCTCGCGGGGGTGCTGCGCGGCCTGCTGGTCCAGGTCTCGCTGGTGACGATCCTCGCGGTACTGCTGATCGTGCTCACCTGGGTGGTGCTCTGGCGCAGCCCGTTCGGCCTGCGCGTGCGCTCCGTCGGCGAGGATCCGCGGGCCGCCGAGAGCCTCGGCATCAACGTGTACAAGTACAAGTACTACGGCGTGATCATCTCGGGCGCGATGGCCGGCCTGGGCGGCGTGTACCTGTCCACGGTCAGCGCGGTGATCTTCCGCGAGGGTCAGACCGGCGGCCGCGGCTACATCGGCCTCGCCGCGATGATCTTCGGCAACTGGCGACCGGGCGGCCTGGCGCTGGGCGCCTCGCTCTTCGGCTACACCGACGCGCTGCAGCTGCGCCGGGGCTCGGAGTCGGTGCACGCGCTGCTGATCCTGGTCGGTGCGCTGCTGCTGGCGCTGGCCGTGTGGGAGCTGCGGCGGCGCAACAACATCGTCGCGATCGCCTCGGCGGTGCTGGGCATCCTGTCGTACGTCATCTTCTTCGCCGTCGACAAGATCCCCACGGCACTGGTGCAGGCCGCGCCGTACATCACCGTGCTGGTGGTGCTCGCCCTCGCCGCCCAGCGGTTGCGGATGCCCGCCGCCGCCGGCAAGCGCTATCGCCGCGGCGGATGACGCCGAGAAGCAGAATGGAACCGTGAATTCTCAACAGACGGTGAACGTGGACTGGGCCGCGCTGCGCAGCGCGGCCATCACCGCCATGGGCCGGGCCTATGCGCCGTACTCGAAGTTCCCCGTCGGCGCCGCCGCCCTCGTCGACGACGGCCGGGTCGTGGTCGGCTGCAACGTCGAGAACGCCTCATACGGGCTCGGGCTGTGCGCGGAGTGCGGGCTGGTGTCCAGCCTGCAGATCACCGGCGGTGGCCGGCTGGTCGCGCTGGCCTGCGTGGACGCCGACGGCCGGCCGCTCATGCCGTGCGGCCGTTGCCGGCAGTTGCTGTGGGAGCACGGGGGCGCTGGGCTGCTGATCGACCACCAGAGCGGCCCGCTGCCGATGTCGGCGCTGCTGCCGTACGCGTTCGACGACGCAGACCTGGAGCGAGTGTCGGATCGGGACCGGGCGCCGGCGGTACCAGCGGCGCTGGCGCTGAAGGTCGGCAGCGGCACGGTCTTCGTCCACCCCGACATCGCCGGTGGCCGGCAGGTCTGGACGTCGTACTGGGAGCGCTCGTCCGGCTCCGGCGACGACGAGCCGGCGGGCATCCTCGAGGAGGGCCCCACTTTCGCCGCGGCCGCGGAGGCGGTCGAATGGGGGCGGATCCGCACCCCGCGGGTCGTGGTCGTGGACGCGCAGGGCACCGCGAGCTGGGCCGGGGACACCCCGCGTCCGGCCGGCATCGAACAGGACTGGAGCAGCCGATGAGCTTCGCGGCCGTGGACGTCATCCGCGCCAAGCGCGACCGGGGCGTGCTGAGCGACGAGCAGATCGACTGGGTGGTCGCCGCCTACACCCGCGGCGAGGTCGCCGACGAGCAGATGTCGGCCCTGGCGATGGCGATCCTGCTCAACGGCATGACCCCGGGGGAGATCGCCCGCTGGACCGCGGCGATGATCGCCTCCGGTGAGCGGCTGGACCTGTCCAGGGTCGGGCGCCCGACCGTCGACAAGCACTCCACCGGCGGCGTCGGCGACAAGATCACGCTGCCGCTCACGCCGCTCGTGGCAGCCTGTGGTGCCGCCGTCCCGCAGCTGTCCGGCCGCGGCCTCGGCCACACCGGCGGGACGCTGGACAAGCTCGAGTCGATCCCCAACTTCGGCACCAAGCTGTCCAACGAGGAGTTCGTCGAGCAGCTGCGCACCGTCGGCGCGGCCATCTGCGCCGCCGGCGAGGGTCTGGCCCCGGCCGACCGCAAGCTCTACGCGCTGCGCGACGTCACCGGCACCGTCGAGGCCATCCCGCTCATCGCGAGCTCGATCATGAGCAAGAAGATCGCCGAGGGCACCTCCGCGCTCATCCTCGACGTCAAGTTCGGCTCGGGCGCGTTCATGCGGGACGTCGCCGACGCCCGCGAGCTGGCCCGCACCATGGTCGAGCTGGGCAAAGCGCACGGGGTGACCACGGTCGCGCTGCTCACCGACATGGAGGTACCGCTCGGCCGGGCCGTCGGGCACTCGGTCGAGGTCGAGGAGTCCCTGGCGGTGCTCGCCGGCGGCGGCCCGCGGGACGTCGTCGCGCTCACCCTGGCACTGGCGCGGGAGATGCTCGACGCCGTCGGCCTCGGCGACGTCGACCCGCTCGACGCGATCGCCGACGGCCGGGCCATGGACTCGTGGCGGGCGCTCGTGCGCGCGCAGGGCGGCGACCCGGACGCGCCGTTGCCGGTCGCGAACGAGGTCGAGACGGTCACCGCGGACGCGGACGGGTTCGTGGCCACCATGGACGCCTACGCGGTCGGCGTGGCCGCCTGGCGCCTCGGCGCGGGCCGCGCCCGCAAGGAGGATCCGGTCAGCGCCTCGGCCGGCATCCTGCTGCACCGCAAGCCCGGCCAGGCGGTCCGGGCCGGCGACGTGCTCATGGAGCTGCGCGCCGAGGACGCCGCGAAGCTTCCGGCCGCCCTGGAGGTTGCCCGCGGCGCGGTGACCCTCGCCGAGAAGCCCCCGGCCAAGCGACCCTTGGTCCTCGACCGCATCTCCTGATGCACGGACCGCCCGAACGGCCGGTTATTGTGCGCGGGTGAGCGACACGGCGCCGGATCCCCAGCGGGTGCGGGAGGCGAGCCTCGAGGAGCTGCACCGCCTGCGGCTCCCTCTGCCCCCGCCCGACTTTCCCCTGGTCTGGGAGCCGGGGGACCAGGTCGAACTGCGCCCCGGGGGTGAGATCGAGGCGCGGGCCGCCTGCCTCAACGTGGTGCTGGCCCGCGCGCTCGGCATGCCGCCCGAGCTCGCACTGCAGTGGCTGGCCGAGTCGCGGCTGGTCGACCGGCTGACCCCGCCGGAGTGGCAGTTCGTCGCCGACGGCGCGGGCGACGAGCACTCGTTCGCGCTGCACATGGAGGCCCTGTTCGCCCTGGCGTGGCTGCTGGGCATCGCGATGGACCTCGACCCGCTGCTGGGCTGTGCCGCGGCCGGCCTCATGGAACGGTTGCCCAACCTGGCGCACGGCGAGAGCTTCGACGCCTGGCGCCGGCGCACCCTGGCCGCCCCGCGCTCGGCGATCGCCGCCGCGGAGCAGCTCGACCTGTACTACTGCCTGGACTGGTCGATCCTGGAGGCCGAGCGGCGCCGGTTGCCGCTGCCGGGCCAGGCCGACTCGAACACGGTGGGGCAGCGCCGGTGGGCGTTGGAGTGGGCGGTGGTCTTCACCGGCCCGTACCACGGCGCGGCGCCCAACTGGGAAGAGGTGGACCTCTCCACCTGATCCACCTGACGCCGTGTCACGGGCGCGGTCGCCAGACCGTCAGGTCCACGTCGAGCGTGGCCGGAATCGGTTCGGGCATGCCGCCCAGCGCCGCGGCGATCGCGGCCGGGTCGGAGTGCCACGCGCTCGGGCCCATGCCCACCAGCGCGTGTGCGTCGGCCCGCGACAGGGAGAGTGACGCGCGCACCCGTCGCTCGGTCTCGGGTACGAACCATTCGTCAAGACTCTTGTGCAGTCGCTCCCGCTTCGCGGGGTCGACCCGGATCAGGCCGAGGGCGTCGACCAGCTCGCCCAGGTGCCCGGCGCCGGGCGTGGCCACGACGAGGGCGCCGCCCGGGCTTAGCACCCGGGCGAACTCCGCGCCCGAGCGCGGGGCGAAGACGTCGAGGACCACCGCGGCGGACCGGTCGGCGACCGGCAGGCCCTGCCAGATGTCGGCGCGGACCGCCCCGATTCGCTCGCCGGCGCGGGCGGCGCGCTTGAGCGCGGCCTTCGAGGTGTCGACGGCGAGGCCGACGCTGCCGGTGTCGCGGATCGAGCGCGCCAGGTAGTGGGCGGTGCCGGCGCCGACCTCGACCACCAGCCCGGCGCCCTCCTGTGCGACCGCGTCCGCGACCGCCGCGGTCAGCGCCTCGAAATGGCCGGCCGCGAGCAGCGCCGTCCGGGCCGCGACCATATCCGCCGTGTCCCCGGTGTGCGCGGGGCGGCCGGCGGTGAGATCGGCGTACCCCTGACGCGCGATGTCGAACGAGTGCCCCTGTGCGCACCGCAGCGCCCGTTGCGCCGATGCGAGCGGCGCGCGGCAGACCGGACAGCGCAGATGAGTGATGACGACGGGGTGCACACCACTAGTGTCGTTCCATGGCCGCATCCACTCCTTCCACGGGCCCCTCCCTCGACGAGATCCGTCGCGCGCCCAAGGCTCTGCTCCACGATCACCTCGACGGCGGGCTGCGCCCCGCCACGATCCTCGAACTCGCCGCCGCGATCGGTCACGACCTGCCGGCCGCCACGCCCGAGGGACTGGGGGAGTGGTTCGTGGCCGCGGCGGACTCGGGGTCGCTGGAGCGGTACCTGACCACGTTCGCGCACACGGTCGCGGTGATGCAGACGGCGGACGCGCTGCACCGGGTCGCGCGGGAGTGCGCGCTCGACCTGGCGGCGGACGGGGTGGTGTACGCCGAGGTCCGCTTCGCCCCGGAGCAGCACCTGGAGCGCGGCCTGGCCCTGCCCGAGGTGGTCGAGGCGGTGCTGGAAGGCTTCCGGGCCGGCTCGGCCGAGGCGGCGGCGCTCGGCAATCCGATCCGCGTCGGCACGTTGCTCACAGCGATGCGCCACGCCGCGCGCTCGATGGAGATCGCCGAGTTGTCGGTCCGCTACCGCGACGCCGGCGTGGTGGGCTTCGACATCGCAGGAGCCGAGGCCGGATTCCCGCCCACCCGGCACCTGGACGCGTTCGAGTACCTCCAACGCGAGAACTCACATTTCACCATCCACGCCGGCGAGGCGTTCGGCCTGCCGTCGATCTGGCAGGCCATCCAGTGGTGCGGCGCGGACCGGCTCGGGCACGGCGTGCGCATCGTCGACGACATCGGGCCGGGCAACGCTCTCGGCCGCCTCGCCGCATACGTGCGGGACAAGCGGATCCCGCTCGAGCTCTGCCCGTCCTCCAACGTGCAGACCGGCGCCGCCGCCTCGATCCGGGAGCACCCGATCGGGCTGTTGCGTGATCTGCGCTTCCGGGTCACGGTGAACACCGACAACCGGCTGATGAGCGGGACGAGCATGTCCCGGGAGATGGCTCTGCTGGTTGAGGCGTTCGGGTATGGATGGGCGGAGCTTCAGTGGTTCACGGTGAATGCCATGAAGAGCGCCTTCATCCCGTTCGACGAACGCCTCGCATTGATCAACGACGTCATCAAACCGGCGTACGCCAAGTTGGCGTGATGTCCTGAATTGTCGCCTGCGATCATCTGGGTGTATCGGGTAAATCGCCCAGCGTAGGCGGATCATCGGCATAAATACGAGCTATTTGGACATTTATTTCAACATTGCACATAAGGTTCAGCGGGTGACCTGGACTTTCTTCTTGGCACGGGACATGGTGGAATCTCGGAGGTCCGGCCCAGTAGGGTCGGCCGGTCGCGGGTGCCTGCTGTTCCATAAGGCGCCGGTTCGGAGGGCGGTGAAGTGAGCAAACGGCCATCGACACGGGAGCCGGACTCGACGCGTCTGCGTTTCCCGATCGGCCGGCTCCGGGACCTGCCGATCTGGTCGAAACTCGGCCTGATCATGATCGTTCCTATCATCGCGACGATCGCGGTCGGCACGGGCGGTCTCGTCGGCAACATCGGTGAGGCGAGTGCAGCCGACAATGCGCGCACCCTTTCCGGTGTGTCCGCCCAGGCCTCGGCCCTGGTTCACGAGCTGCAGAATGAGCGGGCCAACGCGGCCGTGCTGCTGGGCGTCATGGGTGGCTCGGCCGACGTCGAGGCCCGCTCCGCCTTCGAGCGGCAGATTCAGAAGAGCGACGACGCGAGCCGTAACTACCAGCTCACCCGGTCCGGCCTGGCCGAGCAGCCGGAGGACTTCCGCAGGCGGCTCGCCGCGATCGACGCGCAGTTGCTCGATTTGTCCGGGATGCGCAAGCAGATCGCCGACGGCGCCAAGGACATCCTGGCCAGCACCGTGTTGAGCCGCTACCGCACGCTGATCGACGATCTGCTCGGTATTCGCGACGCCTCGGCCGGTCTGTCGAACAACCCGTCGCTCGCCGCCGACATGCGCGCCGCCGCCGCGATCTCGGAGATGAAAGAGCAGGTGTCCCTCGAACGGGTGGTTGTGCTCCGGGCGCTCACCAGCACGAGGTTCACGCCGCAGCTGCGCAAGGAGTTCGATTCGTCGCTCGCCGGCTACGACCGGGCCGAGGAGCAGTTCCGCGTCAGCTCCCGGCCGTGGCACCGTGACCTGTTCGACAAGAAGATCTCCGGCTCCGACCTGCGTGAGGCCAAGAAGTTCGAGGGCGTGCTGACGCCGCTCACCAGCGAGCGGCTGCCCGAGGGCATCTTCAGCACGTCGCAGTGGGACAACGCCATGATCAACCGGGCGAACCTGCTGCGCGGCATCGAGGCCGAGTTCGACGAGCACAACGTCGAGGCCGCCACCACGCACCACAACGACCTGCAACGCCAGGTGCTCCTCACCGCCGCCATCCTGCTCGGCATTCTGCTGCTCGCGATCTTCTTCGCCTGGGTCGTGGCCCGGTCGATGGCCCGCGCGCTGCGCGAGCTGCGCCACGGCGCGCTCACGGTGGCGCAGTTCGGTCTGCCCCATGCGGTGCAGCGCCTGCGCGACCCGGCGCTGACCGCGCAGATGTCGCCGCAGCAGCTCGCCCTGCAGATCGCTGAGCCGCTGCCCATCCGCAGCCGCGACGAGTTCGGTCAGGTGGCCGAGGCGTTCAACGCCGTTCACCTGGAAGCGGTGCGCACCGCGGCCGAGCAGGCCGCCCTGCGGGCCAGCGTCGCGACGATGTTCGTCAACCTCGCCCGCCGCTCCCAGATCCTGGTCGACCGGCTCATCGGTCACCTCGACCGGCTGGAGCGCGGCGAGGAGGACCCGGACCGGCTGGCCGAGCTCTTCCAGCTCGACCACCTGGCCACCCGGATGCGCCGCAACGACGAAAACCTCCTGGTTCTCGCGGGCGCCGACTCCACACGCATCCAGCGTGAGCCGGCCCCGCTGATGGATGTGCTCCGCGCGGCGCAGTCCGAGGTCGAGCACTACACGCGCATCGAGTTCGGCATGATCGACCGGGACATCGAGATCTCGGCGCACGCGGTCAACGACATGGTTCACCTGATCGCCGAGCTGCTCGACAACGCGACGGCGTTCTCGCCGCCGGACTCGGCGGTCATCGTCGAGGCCCGCCGCGTCGGCGACCGTTCGGTGCTGCTCGTCGAGGACCACGGCATCGGCGTCTCACCCGAGCAGCTCGCCGAGCTCAACGACCGGCTCGCCAATCCGCCGATGGTCGACGTGGCCGTCTCCCGGATGATGGGCCTGGTCGTGGTCGCCCGGCTGGCGGCCCGGCATGGTGTCAAGGTCGAGCTGCGGGCTGCGCGTGAGCGCGGCACCATCGCCGACGTGACGGTTCCGGCGGGTGTACTCGTGCCGCGGGCGCTGTCCGGGCGGCCGGCTGCCGGGATGCCCACCGCCGGCATGCCCGCCGCAGGCCCCGACGACGTCGTCCAGGCACGGTCGATCCAGTCAGGCCCCGCGCCGCACTCCCCGCTTGCCCTGGAGAGCGGGCCGACGGCCGATGGTCTCGACAGCGACCTGAGTTCCTCGCAGGGCCCGGGCCCACGCTTCGGCACGCTCACCAACAGCGGCCTGTTCGGTCCCGGCGGCAGCACCGGCGAGCGGCCGACGGTCAACGGCTTCGCCAACGGCGCCACGCCGCGGCCGGCCCCGCCCGCACCCCCGTCCCGTCCGAGCCTTCCACCGACCGGTGGCTTCAATGGCTTCGGTAGCCAGGGCGGCTACGGCGGATCGAGCAACGGCTTCGGCGCCGGCAGCGGTGCGGGGCACGACCGCAACGGCGCCTCCGGCGGCGGTCGTAACCTCCCGGCCTGGTCCGACCTCACCGGCGTGGGCGACGACCCGCAGGTGTCCCGCCCGGAGCCGCCGAGCGACCTCAGCCCGCTCCCGCAGCGCCGCGCGAATGAGAACTGGCCGACCGACGGCGACATCGACGGTGAGGAGGCCGGCGGCCCGATCTCGCGGCAGCGTCCCGGCTCCCACGACGAGGCGCTCGCCGGCCCGGCCGGCCTTTCGACGCCGCCCGCGCCCGCCCAGCCGCCGGCCGCCTGGCCGCCGCCGGAGGCCGTCCCGCAACCCGAGCCCCTCGCGCCGGTCGACCTGACGGCAGAGATCCCGCAGGTCCGGCTCGACTGGGACCCGGCGCCGAACGAGAGTGATGCTCACGACTCTCGGCAGCGGTTCGTCGACGAGACGATGGAACTGCCGATCTTCCGGGAGCTCGAGTCGGCCTGGTTCACGACCAGCCTGCCGCCCCTGGAGGACCCGACGCCAGCGGCTCCCTCTCCTGTTCAGCAGCCCTCGCCGGGCCCTCGCCCGGTCGAGGTCACGTACAGCGACGCACCGTCCCAATACGTGCCGCCGCAGCGATTCGAAACCCGTAGTCCGGGTGAAGCTTCGCGAGGTTCGGCCGACCGGGCGACGAGTGGTTCGGCAGTAAACTGGCACTCTGCGGCAGACGAAGGATGGCAAGCGGCAGCAGCACTCGCCCAGGCGCAGGAATTCACGAAGACCGACATTGGTTTGCCTAAGCGCGTCCCGATGTCGCAGTTGGTTCCAGGCGGGGTTGAAAAGAACCCCGCCGTTGCGCACAAGCGGACGCCGGAGTCCGTGCGCGGTCTGCTGTCGGCGTATCACCGAGGCGTTCAGCGCGGCCGCACGCGGTCCGACGACTCGAAAACCCCGGAGCCGACTTCGGCCGGGCCTCAAAACTCGCAGGTTGGCAAGGAGCAAGAGGCATGACATCTACGCAGGATCTCGGTTGGCTGCTCGCCAACTTCGCGGACCGAGTGCCGGGGGTCGCCCATGCGGTCGCCGTCTCGGCGGACGGTCTGCTGTTGGCTGCTTCTCGTGACCTGCCCCGCGACCGCGGTGACCAGCTCGCCGCGATCGCCTCCGGTCTCGTGAGCCTGACCCAGGGCGCGTCCCGCTGCTTCGAGGGCGGGGCCGTGCTGCAGACTGTGGTCGAAATGGACAACGGCTTCCTGTTCCTCATGTCGATCTCCGACGGTTCGTCGTTCGCGGTCCTCGCGGCTCGGGCCTGCGACGTCGGTCAGGTCGGCTACGAAATGGCGTTGCTCGTGGACCGGGTCGGTGACGCGCTTACGCCGTCGCCACGGCCTGCCGCGTCGATGCTTGGCTGAAGCTGAACTAGGTGACAGAGCGATATCCCTTAGCTGTAATAAACTTATTGGCTGCTTACGAGGCCCGACGAGTGAGGAGGTGAACGGCGAACATGGCCGAACGCGATGAGCCAACGGGCGCGTTGGTAAGGCCGTACGCCGTCACCCGAGGTCGCACCCGGCCCAAGCTGGACATTGCGATCGAGGCGCTGGTCGAGACCACCGTGCGTGGCCGGGCGGCCAATAGCCGGCCGGGCAGTGCGCACGGTCAGGAGCAGCAATACATTTCCACGCTTTGCGACGGTCGCCTGCAGTCCCTCGCCGAGATCGCGGCGCGCATGCAGCTCCCGCTGGGTGTCGCCCGCGTCATCGTGGCGGACATGGCTGCCGACGGACTGGTCGCGGTGTACGAGCCGACCTCGCTCGACGAAAACGAGTCGGTGGGCACAGAACTGCTTGAGAGGGTGCTGAGTGGACTTCGGAGGCTCTGACGTGGCGCACCGCCCAGGGCGGGTCACGTCAGCGAAGATCGTCATCGCCGGAGGTTTCGGCGTAGGCAAGACCACACTGGTCGGCTCGGTATCGGAGATCACGCCGCTGACCACCGAGGCCATCATGACCTCCGCCGGTGTCGGTGTGGATGACACCCGCAATGTGCCCGGCAAGACGACGACCACGGTCGCGATGGACTTCGGTCGTATCTCGATCGACCGGGACCTGATCCTGTACCTGTTCGGCACCCCGGGCCAGACCCGTTTCTGGTTCATGTGGGACGAGCTGGTGCGCGGCGCCATCGGGGCGGTCGTGATGGTGGACACGCGGCGCCTCGCGGACTGCTTCGCCGCCATCGACTTCTTCGAGCACCGGCGACTGCCGTACCTGGTGGCCATCAACTGCTTCGACGGCGTGCAGTACCACAACGCCGACGACGTGCGCGAGGCGCTTGCGATCTCCAGCGACGTGCCCGTCGTGTCGTGCGACGCGCGCACCCGCGAGTCGACCAAGAACGTGCTCATCTCTCTGGTGGAGTACGTGCTGTCGATGCGGCGGTCCCGCGCCACCGCGCCGGCGTAACCCGCGCTCCCCAACGCAAGACACCCCTCTCAGCCGCACCGCGCACCGAGTAGCCCGCAAGGGTCGCCCGGTGCGCGTTCGCGTTGTGCGGCCATTACGCTGCGTGCCTGCCCGACCCCCGTCGGGAAGCGACCAGCCCTGTGCCGCGCTGCCGTCAGTCGGGGTCTCTGGGTTGTCCGCGGCCGCGGGCAATGCCGCAGCGTGCTTCTCAGGCGGCTGGCCGCGGTGCTTCAGTCAAGGTCCGGGGCGTGGAAAGGGCCGCTCCCCGGGAAACCCCGGGGGCGGCCCTTTTCAGGCGTTGCTAACGGCGGGCGGAGCGGTATTCGTACTCGCGCTCCTGGTACTCCCGGCTCGCCGCGTCGCGGCTGAAGTCCCAGCCGCCGGCGGACTCGCGGCCCGGGCGGCCGCCGACCGAGAAGCCGCCGACCTCCTGGCCGCGGCGCCAGCCGCGGAAGTAGCCGGTCGTGTGCGCCGCGATCTGCGCGGCGTCGCGGACGATCCGCAGCGGGCGCTCCGGGCTGTCGTCGACCGGGGCACCGGGCACCAGGTTCTGCTGCGGCACGCGGCGCGGCAGGCCGGAGCCGGTCTCGTCGCCGATCTGCGGTGCGCTCGCGCGCTGGGCCGCCTGCCAGGCCGTGTCGTTCGAATTTTCCCAGCTCACGGACGGGCGTTCGGTCTCGCCGGTGGAGTCGGCGTCCCAGTCGGTGAACCAGGCGGACCGCGCGGCCGCGAAGATCAGCAGGTCGCCGTCGCCCTCGTCGGTCTGCTTGGCGGCCTCGCGCTCGGCGGCGGCCCGGCGGCTGCGACCGGCGGCGCTGCCGCTGCTGCGGGCCGTCGCGCGCTCGGCCGGGCGGTCCGAGTCGACCAGGCGGAGGGCCGGGGGCTCGAAGCGGAACTCGCCGCTGTACTCCCCGCTGAGCTCGTCCGAGTAGCCGCCCTTGAGCGCCGGGTCCGGCACCGGGGCCGGCTCGACCAGCCGCAGACCCGCGGGCTCGATCGGGAACTCGCCGGTCTGCCATGGCGGGGGCACCCGGCCCTCGCGCTGGCGCGGCAGTTCGACATGCCGCTCGGCGGAGCCGGATCGCTCGCTGGGCGGGATCTCGGTCCGGGACCGCTCGGAGCGGGGGATCTCGGTGCGCGAGCGCTCCGGCCGCGGGGCCTCGGTGCGGGACCGCTCGCTGCGCGCCGGCTCACCGCGATCTTCGGCCTCGGCCTCGGTCCGGCTGAGATCGGCACGCCGGGACTCCGACCGGGTCGGCTGCTCGGCCCGCTCCGCCCGTTCGCGCTCGGCGCGGTTGCGCTCGGAGCGGGAGAGACCGGACGTGGCCGACGGGGCGCCGGACGCGGCCGACGGGTCGGAGCGGGAGAGCTCGGGCCGGGAGAGCTCGCTCAGCTCGCCGCGGCCGCCCAGCGCCGGGAACTCCCCGGAGCCGAACGAGCCCAGCGAACCGCCGGTCTCCAGCGTCGAGCGCGACCCACCGGTGGCGGTCGGGGAAAGCGACGCGGTGGTCTCCAGCGGCGCGGAGGTGCCGAGCGCGCTGAAGTCCGGCGGCTGCGGGATGTCGCTCAGCTTCGGCAGGCTGCTCAGCTCTGAGGGGGAGGTGAGCGGGTCGGCCCCGAACGCAAACGACGGGGACTCCGGGGACGGCGTCTGCGCCCCGCCGAGCGTCCAGCCGGCGCGCGAACCGGCCGCTGGGCTGGTCGTGTCCAGCGTCGGCGGCTCCCCGAGCGCGCTGAGGTCACTGAGCCGCATCGCGCTGCTGTCCTGGGTGCCCGTGCGCCCGCCGCCCGAGGTGGGCGCGGAGGACACGGACGCGGCCGGCGGCGCCGAGGACGGGCCGGACAGCGGGTCCTGGCCGAACGAGTCGAAGCGCGCCGGCTCGGTGGACTCCGACCCGCTCAGCAGCGGGGCGATGCCCGGGGGCGGCGGTGGCATCAACGATGTGAACTGCGGTTCGCCCGCCGTCGGCTGCGGCGGGATCACCGGCGTCGGGGCGACGGGCGGCGGCGCGACCGGCGCGGGCGCCACGGGCAGCGGCGCGACGGGCACGGGCTGCGGCGGGGCCGGCTGCAGCGGCATCGGGATCGACTGCATCGACGCCGGCACCGGCGGTTGGTAGGTCGGCGGGACCGGTGGCGCGGGCGCGTACATCGGCGTCGGCGGCTGGTAGGCGGCCGGCTGGTACGGCGGCGGCGTGGCCTGGGAGCCGTGCGTGGGCGGCGTGTACCCGGGCGGGGTCGACGTCACCGGCGGCGCGGAGGGGACCCCGTACGCCGGAGGCGCCGATGCGACCTGCCCGTAGGCGGGCGGCGCGGACGGGACACCACCGTAGGCGGGCGGGGCCGAGGTGACCTGGCCGCTCGCGGCGGCGGGCGTGTAGCCGGGCGGGGTCGAGATGACCGGCGGCGTGGAGACCACGGCCGGCGGCCCGGAGACGACCGATGAGACGGAGCCGACCGAGGACGGCATCCCCGTCTGGGCCGGCGGCGCGGAGGCCACCGACGGCTGGGCCTGGCTCGGCGTGCCCGAGGTGTCCTGGGCGCGGCGGCGACCGCCGACGGCGCGGGTGACGGCCGACTCCTCGGCGCGAGCGGCCTCGGCGGCGCGGGCCGCCGCCCGCGAGCGGGTCGGCGCGGCGTCGGTGGAGGCGGCGGGCGGCCGGGCGTTGGACGCGCTCGCGGCGGCCCGCGAGCGGGTCGGCGTGCTGTCCTGGGTGCCGGCGGGGCGCAGCGGGGTGGCCGGGGAGAGTGGCGACCCCGGACTCATCCCGGTCGGGGCGAGCGGCGAGGCCGAGCGGCGAGGCGGCGCGGTCCGCTGCGCGGCCGGGCTCATCTTGTCCGCCAGCACCGCGACCAGGGCGGCGGCAGCCGCGTCGCCCGCGCGCACCGCGGCGACCGACTGCCGGATCGTCTCGGCGACGGCGTTGTTCACGGCCCGGTTGACGCCGGTGCGGCGCGGGGTCTCGGCGATCGCGACGCGCAGCGCGGTGATCGCCTCGCCCAGCGTGTCGGCGTCGGCGACGCCGGCCTTGGCCAGCTCGTCGACGACGGCGGCGTCACCCTTGCGGCCGTTGGCGCCGCCGCCGAGGATGCCCGGCTCCGGCAGCGCGTCGAGGATGGCCAGCGGGATCGCCTCGGCCGGGTCCGGGTAGGCCCGCAGCGCCGCAGGGTAGAGCTCGCGGAGCACCTCGCGCAGCGTGGCCGCGGCGCTCTGCCGGCCGGCGACGACCGCGGCGTGCGCGGCGAGCACCGGCTTGAGTGGCAGCATGTCGCGGGGCGGGCTCTGGCCGACCGCGGAGAGCACGCCGGCCTGCAGCGCCCGGGCGAGCCCGACCGCGCGGCGCTCGGCGGCGTTGGACTGGATCTCCTCCGGCGACTCGTCGTCGGCGAAGCGCTCGGCGTAGTCGTCGGCCGAGTCGTCGTCGGTGAAGGCGAGGTTGCGGCCCGCCGCGGTGAGCAGCTGCGTGACGACGTGGTCGTCGCTCTCGGCCGCGACCGCCACGGCGGAGGTGCCGCCGGAGCGCTGCGCCAGCAGAGCGCTCAGCTCGGCGTAGCCGCCGGCGTCGTCGCTCACCTCGCAGATGTCGATGAGTCGGCCGGCGTCGTCGACGACCGCGACGGTCAACCAGATGTCGGAACCCGACTGCGGCTCGGCGAGGTCAGCCGACGCCAGACCGCAGTACACCCGAACGAGCGCCACCGCGTCGTCCTCCTCTCGGGACATCAGTTGAGCTTTCGTCACGTCGGCGGGGACTGTCCCGGCGCCCCGCCGCCGTGTTGCCGCAGGTCAAACTGAACGACCTCTAGTGAACAGGTTGACGGCCGGTGACGCGATCAGCCGTTTCGGCTGAATGCCACTCTGGCTGATCGTCGTCCACCGCCACCACCCGTCCGGCTAGGGATCGCGTCGGTCCTGCCGTGCCAAAATGCCCACGGCTTAGATCCTGTCGGTCACAAATCAATCACGCCAGTCCACGGCGGCAGAAATCTTGCCGATAATCGTCCGCCAGCCCAGCGCTGTCTGTTGTGCCCCGATTTTCTTGAGCCGGCGCTTGGCGAAGAAGCCCCCGACACCCCCGGCCGCCGCAGCTCGCAGGCCCTCGTCGAGGTCGTCGAGCGGCGAGCCCGCGGCGAGCGCCGTGCGGACCGGCTCGAGGCGCAGGGCGTAAGCAAGGTCACGCGCGACCTCGCCGGCGGCGAGCAGCAGATCGGTGTCCCAGGCGTCCTGGCCGCCGCGGAGGTTCTCCACCACGAGGTCGAGCTCGTAGTGGTTCTCGTCGGTGGGCACGACCGACGACGCGGTGATGCGGGTCTTGAGGCTCTCCCAGGTGTCCAGCTGGGTCAGGTCGTGCTCCGCGTCGGACTTCACGAACTCGACCAAGCCCTCGACGCTGCGGAAGAGCAGGAGTTTGCCGTGGTGGCTGAGGAACGCGGGAACCTCCTCGGGCTCCGCTTCCTCCTCCTCTTCGTCTTCTTCCTCGGCCTCGTCCGCTTCCTCGTCCGCTTCCTCTGCCGATTCCTTGTCCGATTCCTCGGCTTTTTCCGAAGTGTCGGACTTCTTCGACTCGTCCAGTTCAGCGGCTTCGTCCGTCTTGTCGGAGTCCTCGTCGGCCGCGTCGTCGGCGCGCTTCTTGGCCGGCTTCTTCTTCGAGGCGGCGACGGGCTCCGGCTCCTCGTCCTCGAACAACTCCGCGTTCTCGAGGATCACGACCCGGTCGTCCTCCTCGTCCTGCGGCCGCCGGTGGAGGATCGCGAAGTCGTCCTCCTCCTCTTCGACCTGCGTCGGGGTCAGCTCGGTCGACAGCCGGTACGCCCGAAGCGTGTAACCGACGCCCTTGGGCAGCGCCAACTCGATCGGCTCGATCTTGACGTCGCTCCACAGCGCGTCGGCCTGGGCCGAGCGCTCGCTGCCGCCGTCCTCCTCGTCGAGGTTGGCATCGTCCTCGAGATCGGCGTCGTCATCAACCTCGGCGTCGACGTCCTCGACGGCGTCGAGCTCCTCTTCCACCTGCTCGGCCTTCTTGGTCGGCCGCGACGACGCGGACCGGGAAGACTCGGAAGATTGGCGGGCCACTGTGACCTCCGTAGTCGGACTCGGCGTGCGGGCACACTAGGGCGTGTGTGGCCTCGCGCACAAAACACCCTAGTGTGCCCGGTCAGCGACGATCAGACCCCCTTGGGGTGCCAGACCGTCTTGATCTCCAGCAGCGAGAGCATCCGGGATACACCTGGGTCGGCGGCCCAGTCCGGATCGCTCGGGCGGATCAC
The DNA here is from genome assembly GCF_040689395.1 of Dactylosporangium sp. NPDC051484. Classification (NCBI taxonomy): domain Bacteria; kingdom Bacillati; phylum Actinomycetota; class Actinomycetes; order Micromonosporales; family Micromonosporaceae; genus Dactylosporangium; species Dactylosporangium sp. NPDC051484. The sequence goes on from NZ_JBFAZX010000008.1 coordinate 28,770, forward strand.
CCGCTTGAGGTTCTCCGCGGCCGCCGCCTCAAGATCTCTCGCCAGTGTGGGGTCCGTCACACCGGTCAGGTCGATGGCGTTGACGTCCATGTGCGCCGCGAGCCAGGGCGCCATCTCGGCGACCGACCCGGTCAGCAGGTTGACCACCCCGCCGGGCAGGTCCGAGGTCGCCAGCACCTCGCCCAGCGTCACGGCGGGCAGCGGTCGGTCGGTTGAGGCGAGCACGACGACGGTGTTGCCGGTCACGATCGCCGGCGCGACGACGCTCACCAGGCCCAGCAGCGACGAGCCGGCCGGCGCGACGACCCCGACCACCCCGGTCGGCTCGGGCGTGGAGAGGTTGAAGTACGGCCCGGCGACGGAGTTGGACCCGCCGTGCACCTGGGTGATCTTGTCGGCCCATCCGGCATACCAGACCCAGCGGTCGATGGCGGCGTCGACGAGCCCGGCGGCCGTCTCCGGGGCCGCGCCCTCGGCGGCGGACACCTCGGCGACGAACTGCTCGCGCCGGCCCTCCAGCATCTCCGCGATCCGGTAGAGGATCTGCCCACGGTTGTACGCGGTGGCACCCGACCACTTGGCCACGGCCGCCCGGGCCGCTTTCACGGCGTCGCGGACGTCCTTGCGTGAGCCGAGCGCGGCGTTGGCGAGGAAGTCGCCGGAGGCCGAGTGCACCTGGTAGGACCTCCCCGACTCGCTGCGCGGGAACGCGCCGCCGATGAACAGCTTGTAGGTCTTGCGGACGGTGAGCCGCGCCTCAGTGCTCAAGGTAGGCCTCCAGCCCGTGGCGGCCGCCCTCGCGGCCGTAGCCCGACTCCTTGTACCCGCCGAACGGCGAGGCCGGGTCGAACTTGTTGAACGTGTTGGCCCAGACGACCCCGGCGCGCAGGCGGTCCGCGATGCTGAGGATGCGCGAGCCCTTCTCGGTCCACACCCCGGCCGACAGCCCGTACGGCGTGTTGTTCGCCTTCTCGACCGCCTCGTCCGGGGTGCGGAAGGTGAGCACCGACAGGACCGGCCCGAAGATCTCCTCGCGGGCGATCCGGTGCGCCTGGGTCACGCCGGTGAAGATCGTCGGAGCGAACCAGAATCCGCGCTCCGGCAGCTCGCACGGGGCCGACCAGCGCTCGGCGCCCTCGTCCTCGCCGACCCGGGACAGCTCGCGGATCCTCGCCAGCTGCGCGGCGGAGTTGATCGCGCCGACGTCGGTGTTCTTGTCCAGCGGGTCGCCGACCCGAAGGTGCGCCATGCGCCGCTTGAGCGCGGCCAGGAACTCCTCGGCGACGGACTCCTGCAGCAGCAGCCGCGAGCCCGCGCAGCACACGTGGCCCTGGTTGAAGAAGATGCCGTTGACCACGCCCTCGACCGCCTGGTCCAGCGCGGCGTCGTCGAAGACGATGTTGGCGGCCTTGCCGCCCAGTTCGAGGGTGAGCCGCTTGTCGGTGCCGCTCACCGCCTTGGCGATCGCCCGCCCGACCTCGGTCGAGCCGGTGAAGGCGACCTTGTCGACGCCCGGGTGCTCCACCAGCAGCCGCCCGGTCTCCCCGGCGCCGGTGATGATGTTGACGACGCCCGGCGGCAGGTCGGCCTGCCGGCAGATCTCGGCGAACAGCAGCGCGGTCAGCGGCGTCGTCTCGGCCGGCTTGAGCACCACCGTGTTGCCTGCGGCCAGCGCCGGGGCGATCTTCCAGGCGAGCATCATCAGCGGAAAGTTCCACGGGATGACCTGGCCGGCGACGCCCAGCGGGCGCGGGGCGGGCCCGAAGCCGGCGTACGGCAGCTTGTCGGCCCAGCCCGCGTAGTAGAAGAAGTGCGCGGCCACCAGCGGCAGGTCCACGTCCCGTGACTCGCGGATCGGCTTGCCGTTGTCCAGCGATTCGAGCACCGCGAGCTCGCGAGAGCGCTCCTGGATGATCCGGGCGATGCGGAAGAGATACTTCGCCCGCTCCCGCCCCGGCATCGGCCCCCAGACGGTGTCGTAGGCGTGCCGGGCCGCGCGCACCGCCGCGTCGACGTCGGCGGCGTCGGCGCAGGCGATGTCGGCGAGGATCTCCTCGCTGGCCGGGTTGATCGACTTGAAGGGCTCCCCGCGGCCGTCGACGAACTTCCCGCCGATGAACAGCCCGTATGAGGAGCGGATGTCGACGATCGAGCGCGATTCCGGCGCCGGTGCGTATGAAAAGTCCATCGTGCCGCGTCCCTGGTGACCTAGTCGAGGGTGAAGTAGTCGGGGCCGCTGTAGCGGCCGGTCGCGAGCTTCGTGCGCTGCATCAGCAGGTCGTTGAGCAGCGTGGACGCGCCGAAGCGGAACAGGTCCGGGTCGAGCCAGTCCGGCCCGGCGGTCTCGTTGACCAGCACGAGGTACTTGATGGCGTCCTTGGCGGTCCGGATGCCCCCGGCGGGCTTCACGCCGATGATCCGGCCCGTCTCGGCGCGGAAGTCGCGGACCGCCTCCAGCATCACCAGCGTCACCGGCAGCGTGGCCGCGGGCTGCACCTTGCCGGTCGAGGTCTTGATGAAGTCGGCGCCGGCCAGCATCGCCAGCCAGGAGGCACGGCGCACGTTGTCGAGCGTCGCCAGCTCGCCGGTCTCCAGGATGACCTTGAGGTGTGCGTCGCCGCACGCCTCCTTCACCGCGGCGATCTCGTCGTGGACCTCGGCGTAGCGGCCGGCCAGGAACGCGCCGCGGGAGATCACCATGTCGATCTCGTCCGCGCCGTCGGCGACCGCGGCCCGGGTGTCGGCGAGCTTGACCGACAGCGGCGCCTGGCCGGACGGGAACGCGGTCGCGACGCTGGCCAGGTGCACCCCGGTGCCGCGCAACGCCTCGGCGGCGACCTGGATCATCGCCGGATAGACGCAGATGGCGGCGGCGCTCGGGCAGGTGGCGTCGGCGGGGTCCGGCCGGACCGCCTTGGCGCACAGGGCGCGCACCTTGCCAGGGGTGTCCGAGCCCTCCAGCGTGGTCAGGTCGACCATGCGGATTGCCAGGTCGAGGGCTTGGGCCTTGGCCGTCGTCTTGATGGACCGGGTGCCCAGCATCGCGGCGCGTTGCTCGGCGCCGACCTGGTCGACTCCCGGCAGGCCGTGCAGGAAGGTTCGCAGAGCGCCTTGTGAGCGCGCGACCTCGGCGGTGAGGGTCATGTCGAAAATATTAGGCTGTCCGCTCGTGGACGTACTCGTGGTGGATCACCCGCTGGCCAAGTCGCGACTGACCGCGATGCGCGACGAACGCACCGACAACGCGGCCTTCCGCGCCGCGTTGCACGAGCTCACGACGATGCTGGTGTACGAGGCGGCGCGGTCCTTCGCCACCGAGCGGTTCCCGGTCAAGACGCCCGTCGCGGTCGCCGAGGGCACTCGCCTGGCCAACCCGCCGCTGCTCGTGCCGGTGCTGCGGGCCGGGCTGGGCATGGCCGACTCGGCGCTGGCACTGTTGCCCGAGTCGTCCATGGGCTTCGTGGGGCTCGCGCGCGACGAGCGCACCTTCGAGCCGCGCGCCTACATGGAGTCGCTGCCGCGCGACCTGGCCGGCATCCCGGTGCTGGTGCTCGACCCGATGCTCGCCACCGGCGGCTCGCTGGAGCACTGCGTGCGGCTGCTCGTGGACCGCGGGGCGAGCGACATCACGGTGCTGTGCGTGCTCGCCGCGCCGGCCGGCGTCGAGCGGCTGGCCGCCTCCGGGCTGCCGATGCGCCTGGTCACCGCCGCGATCGACGAGCGGCTCAACGAGCACATGTTCATCGTTCCAGGGCTCGGCGACGCGGGCGACCGCCAGTTCGGCGGCATGCCCCGCTTCGGCGGCGACTCCGTGACGCTTTAGTGGGCGGCGCGGCCGGCTACTTCAAGCCCAGCGCGGTCGCCGTCTCGGTGCGCAGGGCGGCCAGCCCGGCGGCGGCGCGCTCGCGGGCGCCCGGGAGGTCGGCGGGGTCCGCGACCGGCTCGACGACCTCGAGGTAGGCCTTCAGCTTCGGCTCGGTGCCCGACGGGCGCACCACGACCCGGGTGGTGCCGGCGCGCAGGATGAGCACGTCGGCGTCGGGCAGCCGGTCCTCGATCGAGATCACCGGCTCGTCGAGCAGGTCGACCGGCGGGCGGGCCCGGATCGTGGCCATCATCTGCGCGATCTCGCCCAGGTCCGCGACCCGGATCGAGAGCTGGTCGGTGGCGTGCACGCCGTAGCGCAGCGCCAGCTCGTCGAGCCGGTCGCCGAGCGTGCGCAGTTCGGCCCGGAGCCCGGCGGCGAGCTCGCAGACCAGCAGCGCGGCGGTGATGCCGTCCTTGTCGCGGACCAGGTCCGGGGCCACGCAGTAGCCAAGCGCCTCCTCGTAGCCGTACACGAGGTCGTCCCCGGCCCGCACGATCCACTTGAAGCCGGTCAGCGTCTCGCCATACGGCAGGCCCTGGTCCTCGCACATGCGCGAGAGCAGGCTGGAGGACACGATCGTGGTCGCGTAGCGGCCCCGCACCCCGCGGCGCATGAGGTGGTCGGCGAGCAGCGCCCCGACCTCGTCGCCGCGCAGCTGTTGCCACCCCCCGTCGCGCGCGAAGGCCACGGCGCAACGGTCGGCGTCGGGGTCGTTGGCGATCGCGATGTCGGCGCGCTCGCGGGCGGCGAGCGCCAGCAGCAGGTCCATCGCGCCCGGCTCCTCCGGGTTGGGGAACGCCACGGTGGGGAAGTCCGGGTCCGGCTCGGCCTGCTCGGCGACGACGAACGGCGCCGGGTACCCCGCCGCGGCCAGCGTCGCGGCGAAGACCTCCCGGCCGACGCCGTGCAAGGGCGTGTACGCCACGGCCAGCTCGCGCGGCACCTCGGGGTCCACGACGCCGAGCGCGGCGTCGACGTACTCCCGCACGATGTCCTCGGTCAGCACCTCGCCGGGAGGCCCCAGCGGCACTTCGGCGAGCGGGCCGACCTCGCGGATCGCGCGCTCGATCCCGGCGTCGGCCGGCGGGACCAGCTGGGCGCCGTCGGCCAGATACACCTTGTAGCCGTTGTCCTGCGGCGGGTTGTGGCTGGCGGTGACCATCACGCCGGCGGCCGCGCCCCGGCGGCGGACCGCGAAGGCGAGCACCGGCGTCGGCAGGGGCCGCGGCATCAGCAGGGCGCGGCGCCCGGCGCCGGTGGCGACCCGGGCCGTCTCCATCGCGAACGCGTGCGATCCGTGCCGGGCGTCGTAGCCGATGACCAGGGGCCGGTCGTCCGGCCCGGTCTGCTGCGCGGCGAGCCAGCGCACCAGGCCGGCCGCGGCGCCGCGGACCACGGCGAGGTTCATGCCGTTGGGCCCGGCGCGCAGCGGGCCGCGCAGGCCGGCGGTGCCGAACCGGAGCGGCCCGGCGAAGCGGTCGGCCAGCTCGGAGGGATCGTCCAGCACGGCCCGCAGCTCGTCCCGGCTCGCCGGATCGGGGTCGTCGGCGAGCCAGGCCTCGGCCGCCGCGCGCAGAGACGGATCACGCTCCGTGGAGGTCATCTGCCCTTCATAACACGGGTCACTGGCTCGTCAACTTGAACGAGGTGACCATCTCGTCGAAGATCGCCTTGCTCTCGGTGAACCGGGAGTCGGGCACGGTGACGAAGAAGTGATACGCCTTGCCGTTGACCACGACGGCGTTCCACAGCGCGTGACGCTGCTTCTCGCCGGCACCGCAGGTGTACTCCAGCACCGCCGCTGCCTGCCCGTCGAGCTTGTCTTCGGTCATGTCGACCCGGCTGTACGGCGCCTCGCAGCTGGTCGGCGTGGACTTGAGCCGGTTCTCCGCGGACTCGAGGAAGGTCCGGGGGTTGGCCGGGGCCTTCTCGATGTTGACGCGGATCCGCCGGTTGGCGTCCGACGGGTCGATGATGTCGTAGTAGGGCGCGTTGGCGTTGCCCAGCTTGGAGGTCTTCCAGCCCTTCGGCACGTTGACCGTGATGCCGCCCGGGTGCGTGAACGCCTCCACCTCGAGCGTGTGCTTCGCCGGGGTGCTGGAGGCCGCGCCGGTCGGCGTCTGTCCCTGCTGGCCGCCGCCGTCGCCGGAGAAGAGCCCGGCCGCCGCGCCGACGCCGAGGAACAGCACCACCACGACGCCGGCCGCCACGGCGATCTTGGCCCACGTCGGCGCCGCCTTCGCCCGGCCGACCAGCTGCTGGCCCACGCCGCCCTGGTGCGGCGGTGCGGGCGGCGGGCCCAGGGTCCAGTCGTCCTGCGTGTACTCGGGGGCATACGCGTTGTAGTTGTCCGCGCCGGTGCGCTCCAGGTCGGCCTCGTTCGGGGCGGCCGGGTTGGCTGGGGCGGCTGGGGCGGGCCCGTCGGCGTGCATCCGCCGCATCGCACCGCTGACGGTCTCGCCGGGGGCGATCATGGCCCGGCCGCCGATCTGGCCGGTCGGCTGCTGCGGGTGGACCATCGTCGGCTGGTGCACCGGGCGGACCACCGCGTAGGGGTCGGTCATGTGCGCCGGCGCGTTGCTGGCCAGCGGCCCTGCGAGCAGGTCGCGCAGCACCGCGCGGGCGGTCTCCACGTTCCAGCGGCGGTTCGGGTCCTTCTCCAGCAGGCCGTAGAGCACGCCCGCCAGCGGGCCCGCGCGCATCGACTGCGCCGGGGGCTCCTCGACGACGGCGCGCATGGTCTCGAACGGGTCGCGCCGGTCGAACGGCGGGCGGCCCTCGACCGCGGTATACAGCGTCACGCCCAGGGAGAACAGGTCGCTCGGCGGGCCGAACTTGGCGCCGATCGCCCGCTCGGGGGAGATGAAGTGCGGGGAGCCGAGCACCATGCCGGGCGTGGTCAGCTCGCTGTCGGTGGGCATCCGGGCCACGCCGAAGTCGGTGAGCACGCAGCGGCCGTCGCCGCAGATGAGCACGTTGGCCGGCTTGACGTCGCGGTGCAGCACGCCGGCGGCGTGGGCCACCTCGAGCGCGCCGAGCAGGGCGATGCCGATCTTGGCGACCGCCCGGGCGGCCAGGGGACCGTCCTCGACGATCATCTCGGCGAGGCTGCGGGCCTGCAGGAGTTCCATGACGATCCACGGCCGGCCGACCTCGGTGACGACGTCATACACCTGCACGACCGACGGGTGCGACAGCGCCGCCGCTGCGCGGGCCTCGCGCAGGGTCCGTTGATACATCGAGTCGCGGTCGCTGGGGGCCAGGCCGGGCGGGAGGATCACCTCCTTCACCGCCACGTCGCGGCGCAGCAGCGTGTCGCTGGCGCGCCACACGGTGCCCATGCCGCCGTGTCCGATCGCCGTGCGCAGTGCGTAGCGCCCGCCGATCACCACGCCCGGCGCGGCGCGCTGCCCCGGCACCGGGGGCGCGACCGAGCCCGGTTCTCGTGGTTCCCGAGCGGGTCCGTTGGAGGGAGAGTCGGGGCCGCGCGCAGGATCGCGCCCGGCACCGGCCGAGGCCAGAGCACCGGTGGGTGGCTGGGGCTCACCATGCCACGTCGGAAGCTGAGTCACAGGCAGTAAACCGTCATGGGAGGGGGAGGTTGACTTCTCGCCCCACTATCTTGCGTGGTCTTGCCCGGTTAAGAAAGGTGGGGTCCGCTCCTTCACCGTACCGTGACCCGCGAGCGACCGAGCGTGTAGATCTCGCCGTTCCGCGGACCGTCGCAGGATTGAATTCGTTCATTCGGGGAACCTGCGCGCCCGAGTGAAGCGTCTAGGCAGGTGACGGAAACCTCGGCGGAACGTCGGCGAACCGGGTTTCCTGGATTTCTTGAATGCCACCGCCGATGGTCCGACGAGCGGTGCGTCGCCAGGTAACGGGTCCGTGCCACCCTGCGACGTCTCTCGTCACTGTGCGTCAACAGTGGCGACCGTTTTATGGACGCCGCTGCGAAAAGTTATCGCGACACCACGTGACCGTGGCGCCTGTCACCCGTTATAGGAGGTGAGGGGTACGTGTCTGGGGCCGAAGCCGCCATCCCGCCCGTGCCTGCTGCTTTGCACCTCAACGAGGGTCTGAGTGACGCTCAGCTATATCAACATCACGAGAATGATGTTGCGCTCCGTCACCTTGACCCAGTTAGTCTGTCCATGGCACGCATGAGGCGGGCCGCTCCATTAGACCGAAACAGAGAACTCACCGTGACGAGAGCGCTGACGCTGCCCGAGAACGCCGCCACTGCGGTGCGACCGGTCGGCAAGTTGACGTCGTCCAAAACCGAACGACTGTCCGACGGCTGGCCCGAGACACCCCCCGGAGCCGATCCACTGCCGGGCCAGCTCGACCGCTGGCTGGCGTCCCGCGGTGCCGAGCTCGTAGCGATCCGTCGTCACATCCACGCGCACCCGGAGCTGTCCGGCCAGGAGTTCGAGACCGCCGCGCTGGTCGCCCGCGAGCTGACGCGCGCCGGCCTGTCCCCGCGCATGCTGCCCAAGGGCAACGGCGTCATCTGTGACATCGGCTACGGTGAGCGTGTCATCGCGCTGCGTGCCGACCTCGACGCGCTACCGCTGCCCGACACCAAGGACGTGCCCTACCGCTCCACCGTGGACAACGTCTGCCACGCCTGCGGCCACGACGTGCACACCACCATCCTGCTCGGCGTCGGGCTCGCCCTGGCCCAGCTGGCCGAGCGCGACGAGCTGCCCGGCCGGGTCCGGCTGCTGTTCCAGCCGGCCGAGGAGACCATGCCCTCCGGTGCGCCGGAGGTGATCGCCGCCGGCGGGCTCAAGGACGTCGCCGCGATCTTCGCGCTGCACTGCGCGCCGCACCTGCCGGTCGGCTTGGTCGGCGTGCGCTCCGGGCCGTTCACCGCGGCCGCCGACAAGATCGAGGTCCGGCTGACCGGTCGCGGCGGGCACACCGCCCGGCCGCACCTGACCGCCGACCTCGTGCACGCGCTCGGCCGCATCCTCGTCGACGTGCCGTCGCTGCTGGACCGCAAGCTCGACGCGCGGGCCGGGGTGTCGATGGTCTGGGGCGCGGTGCGGGCCGGCGAGGCCGCCAACGCCATCCCGATCGAGGGGATGGCGCGGGGCACGATCCGTGTCCTGAGCCGCGATGCCTGGCGCGACGTGCCGGAGCTGGTCACCAAGCTGGTCCACGACGTCATCGCGCCGACCGGCGCCGACGTCGAGGTCACCTACACCCGCGGCGTCCCGCCGGTGGTCAACGACCGGCTCGCCACCGCGATCATCGCCGGGGCGGCCGGCGCGGCGCTGGGCCCCGACCGGGTGGTCGAGGCCGAGATCAGCATGGGTGGCGAGGACTTCGCGTTCTACCTCGACAGCGTGCCCGGCTCGATGATCCGTCTCGGCGTCGGGGTGCCCGGCGCGGAGGCCAAGTTCGACATCCACCAGTCCGCGTTCGACGTCGACGAGCGCGCGATCGGCCACGGAGTGCGGGTCATGGTGCACACCGCCCTCGCCGCACTGAGCGCCGGCGCGTTCTAGAGGTTTCAGACAGCTCGATCGATCCACGTCTGCTATTGCGTAGGCGTGGGCAGCGAGCTGTGCGTGCACGGTCCTGCGGCTGCCACCCGAGGCGCGAGCCCGCACTGCGCTGGCGGTGCTGGAGCAGGTCGGCGCCGTACTGGCCCGGCCCCCTGCGGAGCCGGGCCAGCACACCCCCCGTTGGGTCAACCTGTGCGTGTTCGCTCAGGTTGACGGTTGTTCCGGCTATCAGTTGCGGCCGGAGTTCGGTGCGGTGATCAGCGGCCTGACGCAGAGCCTGACGGCTCGTCGTCCTCAGACTGCGGCCGGTGCGGGGCCGCAGCCTCAGGTGCCCGCTCAGGTTGAGCCTCTGCCCCCTCCGCCGCGTCCGAAACCGGCCCATCGCCATCTTCCTTCCCGGCCGGTGCCGAAACGGGCGGTGCCGAGACCGGCGGTGCCGAGACCGGCGGTGCCGAGACCGGCCGCTGTTGCGGCGGGATCCAGCGCCCACCCTGCGGTGGCATCGGCCGGCCGGGCTGCTGCATGGGCTGCTGCACGGGGTGGCCCGGGAACGCGGGCACGGCCGGGGCGCGCGGCGGGGCCGGGTGCTTCGCGCGGTACCGCCGCAGCAGCCAGACGATCAGGTAGATCGGGCCGCCGACGAACACGATCCAGGGCAGCAGCCAGCCAAGCACCGTCAGCGCGACCCGCAGCGAGGCCACGAACGCGTGCCAGCCGTTGCGCAGGCCGAACACGATGCCGGTGTCCTCTTCCTTGGACACCACCGGCGCCTCCGGGCCGTGCAGCATCAGCGTGATGGTCGACAGCGCGGTCAGCCCCTCCAGCCGCCGCTTGCGTGCCTGCAGCGACTCGAGGTCGGACTCGCGCCGGGCCAGCTCCGACTCCAGCGACGTGATCTCCCCGATCGTCTGCGCCTTCGCCATGAGCGCGCGGATCCGATCCACGCTGGCCTGCGCCGTCTTCAGCCGCGAGTCGACGTCGGCCACCTGGTCGGTGACGTCCTGGGCCGAGACCTGCCGGCTCTTCTCGTCGCCGATGCCCTTGAGATTGTCGAGCGTGGTCTGGAACTTGGCCGCCGGCACCCGCAGCGTCAGCGTGGCGGTCGAGCTCTGCCCGTTGATCTGCCGGTTGTCGCCGCTGACGAAGCCGCCCGCGCCGGTGGCGAGCGCGACGGCCTGCGCCGCGGCCGCGTTGACGTCCTTCACTTGTACCGTCATCGTGCCCGAATAGATGATCGACCGGTTCTCGGCGTCGAGGTTGTCCGGCGCTTTCTGTGGGTTCGACTGCGGCTTGTCCTGGGCCTGCGCCTGCTCCTGGGCCGGTCCGGCACCGGCGCCGCCGGCGGCCGGCGCGGCCGGCGCGACCTGCTCGGCGCGGTCCGGCATGCTGCTGGTGCTCGAGTCGTTGCCGTTGGCACCGCATCCGCTCAGTGCGAGGACCAGCGCGCTGGCGGCCGCCGCGACGAACACGGTGGTGCGCCTGACTGACATGACGCCTCCTGGGTAGGGTCGATCCGGAAGCTGGAACTGCTACCTCGGACGCGGGCCGGTGAGGTTCCGGTTCCATCCGCTCGGGTCACTTTTCTGCCACGAGGAGGTCACCGGATGCGCATCACGAAGTACACCCACGCCTGTCTGCGCCTGGAGCACGGCGGCGGGGTACTGGTGATCGACCCCGGCGTGTTCAGTGAGTCCGAGGCGCTGGAGGGCGCCGATGCCGTGCTCATCACCCACGAGCACATGGACCACGTCGACCTCGACAAGCTGCGCGCCGCGGCGGCCAAGCAGCCCGCGCTGACCGTGCACACCCATCCCGACGTCGAGGCACAGCTGACCGACCTGGACGCCGACGTCTTCGCCGTCAACCCCGGCGACATGTTCGTCGCGGCCGGCATGACCGTGCGCGCGCACGGCGGCCGGCACGCGGTCATCCATCCCGACATCCCGCGCATCGTCAACCTCGGGTTCGCCATCGAGGCCCCGTTCGGGACGATCTACCACCCGGGTGACTCGTTCCACGTGCCGGACGAGGAGATCGCGACGCTGTTCGTGCCGGTCTCGGCGCCGTGGCTCAAGCTCTCCGAGGCGATCGACTTCGCCCGCGCGGTCAAGCCGGAGCGCGCGTTCGCCCTGCATGACAGCCTGCTCGTGGAGGCGGGCCAGCAGATGGTCACCGGACACATGACGCGCCTGTCCGGCACGCAGTACACGCGGCTCGAGCCAGGCAGTTCCATATAGCTTGCCCGTATGGAAGACGCCCTCGCCGCCCTCGCCGCCCGCCTCTACTCCGCGCCGCCCGAGGACTTCATCGCGCTGCGAGGCGAGGAGATCGCCAAGGCCCGGCAGGCGCGCGACACCGCGCTGGCCGCCGCGATCGGGAAGCTGCGCAAGCCGACGGTCGCGGCGTGGCTGGTCAACCGGCTCGCCCACGAGCGGCCGGACCTGGTCGCGGAGCTGCTCGAGCTCGCTGACGAGCTCCGCGCCGCCCAGCGGGAACTGCGCGGCGCGGACTTGCGGGAGCTGTCGGTGCGCCGCCGGGCCACCGTCGCCGCGCTGGGCCGCGAGGCCGTGCGGCTGGCCGGGCCGCAGCGCGGCAACCTGCCGGTCGCCGAGGTCGAGGCCACGTTCGCCGCGGCGCTCGCCGATGCGGAGGTGGCCTCGGCCGTACGCGAAGGGCGACTGACGAAGGCGCTGGAGTACACCGGCTTCGGCGAGACCCCGCGCCCGAACCTGCGCCTGGTCCAGGGCTCCGGGCCGGGCGGCGGCACCTCGACCGTGACCCCGATCCGCTCGGCACCGGACGAGGGCGAGCGGGAGCGGCGGGCCGAGGCACGCCGCCGCGAGGAGGAGCGCCGCCGCGCCGAGGAGGAGCACGCCCGGGCGGTGAAGCAGGCGCGCCGGGAGCTCATGACCGCGCTGCAGCAGCTCTCTGATGCCGAGACCACCAAGGCCGAGGCCGAGCGCGCGGTCGCCGCCGCCGACAAGGCCATCCGGCAGGCCGAGAAGCGGGTCAAACTCGCCCAGGACGCCCTGGCCGACCTCGGCTGAACCGTTCGTCCGTCCGCGCGCACGGTTACTCCTCGAACGGATGCCTTCACCGTGATCCGGGCCGCAGGGCAGAATGATCTGGATGACTCCCGAGCAGGCGGCCGCAGCGGCGAAGCAGGCGGTGCTGGTCCTGGGCGGCGCGTTCAGCGACGACCCGAAGACCATGCGCCGCGCTCGCCAGATCGGCCTGACCGGGTGGGCCTTCTACGTCGCCGGCCGGGGCGGCGCGCTGGGCGACGTCCGTGCCGACACCGTCGCCGCCGCGCTCGGCTTCATCGCGCCCGAGGCCGTCCAGGACGGCTGGGACGCCGCGCGCAAGGTCGCGGCACCCGAGCATATCGCCGCCGACATCCTTGAGGAGTGCTGCCGCTGGGGCCGCGAGCACCTCGAGAGCTTCTACGCCCTGCCGAAGCTCGTCGAGCTCGCCGAGCGGGTCGTGGTCAGCGCCGAGACGGCCGGGATGCCCCTGTTCGCGGCCTGGCGCGCGATGCCGCTGCCCGACGACTCCCCGGGCGCCCGCGCCGCGGTCCTGGCCCACCTGCTGCGCGAGCACCGCGGCGCCGCGCACCTGCTGGCCATCCGCGCCAGCGGCCTGAGCCCGCTGGAGGCCATCATCTCCGGCCCCGACGGCGAGGCCGAGGCCACCGCGTTCGGCTGGCCGCCGCCGTATCCCGCCTTCGAGCCGCTGGTGCGCCGGCGCAGCTGGGCCGAGGCCCTGACCGACCGCATCGCCGGCGAGGCGTTCCGGGCGCTGGCCCCGACCGAGCGCAACGAGCTCGTCAACCTCCTCGACGCCGCCGTCCTCTCCCTGACCGAAGCGCAGCCTTCCTGAGTCCTTTTCCCGTCGCCGTTTTTGTCGTACCCCAGGATTAGGGTCCTCATCGTGGCGCTGATGGGGTTACCGGGCTGGACGGTGCGGGGGTGCACGCTGCACGACGTGGCCGCGATCCTGTCTGTCACGCGCGCGAGCGATGTCGCCGCGCTCGGCGAGCCGGACTGGACCGAGGACGAGGTCGTGGCGACGCTCACCGCGCCCAACCAGGATCCGGCGGTCGACTCGTGGCTCGCGTCCGGCCCCGGCGGGAAGCCGCTCGCCTGGGCCTATGTGGACAATCCCGAGCGCGGCACACGGGACAACGTGCAGGTCTACGCGGTGCCGGAGCGCGGCGCCGCGGCCTATGGCCCGCTGCTCGACCTGGCCCTGGAGCGGGTCGCCGCACGCGCCCGCGAGGCCGGCCACGTGGAGGTCACCCTGCGCGCGGGTGCGGTCGCGAGCGAGTCGGCGTATGTCGACGCGCTGACCTCACGCGGCTTCGTGTTCCGCAAGCGTCACGCGCGGATGACGCGGCCGTTGACTCCAGAGGATCGTTCTCTCGCAGCCGGCGTTCGTCCCCTCGCGGCCGGCGACGGTCCGCTCGTGGCCGACGATCGCCTGCTCGTTCGCGCGGTGCGGGCCGGCGACGAGGCCGAGATGCGGCGGTTCCACGAGGTGCTGCAGGTTGCGTTCGCGGACACGCCGGACTTCCAGCCGGTGCCGTATGAGGCGTGGCGCGAGTCGCTCGCCGCCCTGCCGTCGATCAGCTGGGACGAGTGGCTGGTCGCTGAGGTCTCCGGCCGGGTCGTCGGCGTGCTGCAGTCCGCGGACCAGGGGGTGGAGCGCGGCGAGGGGTGGGTGAAGAACCTCGCCGTGTTGCGCGAGCGCCGAAAGGAGGGCATCGGCGGCGCGCTGCTGCGGTCGGCGTTCACGATCTACGCCGCCAAGGGACGCACCACCGCCGGCCTGGGCGTCGACCTGACCAACCCGACCGGGGCGCACCGGTTGTATGCCAGCGTCGGCATGACCGTCGCCTTCGCGGCCGACATGTTCGAGCGGACGGTCACCGCCCCGCCGTAACCCACACCGACCCACGGCGCCGCGGTCCCCGCCGTGCCCGCCCTCCTTCGCCAGGCGCGCGACATCGGCCGGCGACGGCGCTGACCGGCAGCGCCCGGCCCAGCCCGGCTCGATGTCGGCCCAGCCCGGCGCGGCGTCGGCCCAGCCCGGCGCCGCGTCGGCCCGGCCCGGCGGCCCGACCCGACGCGGCGTCGGCTCAGCCCGACTCTGGTGTCAGTCCGGCTCGGTGCCTGCTCAGCCCAGCTCGGTGACGGCCCAGTCCGGCTCGCTCGGCCCGGCGGCGGCCCCGCTCAGCCCGGCTCGGCTCGGCCTGACCCGGCTCGGCCTGACCCGGCCCGGCCTGACCCGGCCCGTGTGGCGGCTCTGCTCGCCGGGCGGTCACGGTTATCGGCTCATGGCCGTGTCCGGCGGGTCCGGCGTCGGTGTTGTCCGCCCTGTTGCCGTCCTGGGTGGGCGGTTAGGGCATCGCCGTCTTCGTCGGGCGGGAGCGCAGGGCGTCCAGGTAGTCGGCGGGGGCGCCGGCCTTGGCGGCGGCGTTGGCGATCTCGGCCAGATACCACGCGGTGGGCAGGCCGCCCTCGTAGCCGTTGAACACGTAGACCCACGCGGTCTCTTCGCCGTCCAGGGTCGCCACCCGCAGGTGCAGCTTCCGGTAGGTGCCGGCCAGGGCGCCCTCTACCTCGTCCAGCTGCTTCTCGTCGTTGGGGTGCACGTCATACAGCGCGACGAAGACCCGGTCACCCGGCGATTCGACGATTGTCGTGACCGAGCCCTCCCAGCCTAGGACGTCCTCCCCGGCGAAGGTCAGGCGCCAGCCCTCGAGCCAGCCGGTCCCGATCATCGGTGAGTACGGACAGTAGGCCCGCATGCGGGCAGGGTCCAGGTTCGAGCCATACGCGGCGTAATGACGCACGGCGATGACGATAAACCCGACCGGGGGCGCGAGAGAATACTGCCGAGCGTGTCGGATTCAGATCCACCCGTCGGCGGGGCATGCGCCGTTCGGACGGGGGTGGGCCCGAGGGACCTGGCGGGCGAGGGAGAATACGTCGGACGGGGGAGTAAAAGGGCAGTGGTAGCCGAGGAGGGGTGGCTGGCGTGGGCCGGATCGTGATCATCGGAGGTGGGCCGGCGGGCTACGAGGCAGCCCTGGTCGCCGCGCAGCTGGATGCCCAGGTGACCGTGGTCGAGGCCGAAGGCGCGGGTGGCGCCTGCGTGCTGCACGACTGCGTGCCCTCGAAGACCTTCATCGCCAGCTCGTCTGTCGTCACGGCGCACCTCGACACGGAGGCGTTCGGGGTGATCGGGCCCGACGGGCCCGATGTGCGGGTGGACGGGCCCGCGGTACACAAGCGGGTCAAAAGGCTCGCGACGGCACAATCCGGCGATATCAACGCAAAGTTGGTCAAGGCCGGTGTGGAGTTCGTCACCGGCACAGCGCGCCTCGGTGAGGATACGCTCGGTCACACCCACGCGGTGGAGGTCACGCCGGCCGACGGTGACGCTCCGTATGTGATTGCCGCATCGACCGTGCTGATCGCCACCGGTGCGACGCCCCGGGTGCTGTCGACCGCGACGCCCGACGGCGAGCGGATCCTGAACTGGCGCCAGGTGTATGACCTGCCGCAGTTGCCCGAGCGCCTCATCGTGGTCGGCTCCGGCGTGACGGGCGCCGAATTCGCGTCGGCGTATCTGGCGATGGGTGTCGACGTGACGCTCGTCTCCAGCCGCGACCGCGTCATGCCGCACGAGGACCCCGACGCCGCCATGGCGATCGAGCGCGTCTTCCGCACCCGCGGCATGACGATCCTCAACAACTCCCGCGCGGCCGCCGCCCGGCGCACAGCCGACGGCGTCGTGGTCGAGCTGGCCGACGGGCGGTCGGTCGAGGGCTCGCACGTGCTGATGTGTGTGGGTTCGGTACCGCAGACGTCGGCGCTCGGCCTCAGCGAGTACGGCGTCGAGGTGGCGCCCGGCGGCTACGTCACGGTCGACCGGGTCTCGCGCACCAACGTCCCCGGCATCTACGCCGCCGGCGACTGCACCGGCCTACTCCCGCTGGCCAGCGTCGCCGCCATGCAGGGCCGCATCGCGATGTGGCACGCGCTGGGGGAGGCGGTGGCCCCGCTGAAGCTGCGCACGGTCGCCGCGAACGTCTTCACCGACCCGGAGCTGGCGTCGGTCGGCATCACGCAGTCCGACATCGACAGCGGCCGGGTGCCGGCCCGCGCGGTGATGCTGCCCCTGGCCGGCAACGCGAGGGCCAAGATGGACGGCCTGGACGACGGCTTCGTGAAGATCTTCTGCCGCCCGGCGTCCGGCCAGGTGGTCGGGGGCGTCGTGGTGTCCCCGAAGGCGAGCGAGCTGATCATGCCGATCGCGATGGCGGTGGAGAACCACCTGAGCGTCGACCAGCTCGCCCACACGATCACGATCTACCCGTCGATCTCGGGCTCGATCGCCGAGGCCGCGCGCCAGCTGATGCAGCACGACGAGGACTGAGGAGACTAGGGGATCTCGCGGTAGATGTCGCGGGCGTAGTCGGCGACGGCCGCCCGCGTCACCGTGGCCTCGATGGGCAGGGACTCCAGGCAGCGGCGCAGGGTCTCGGTGAGCAGTGGGCGCGGGACGCGCATGGACACGGTGGAGTGGGGGATCCACTCGCCGGGGGTGTACAGCGGCAGCGACTCCATGCCGGCCCCGTCCAACAGGCGCCACACCCGGGCCTGGTGCTCGACCAGCTCCGGGGTCGGGGCGGGGCCGAGGAAGACCACGCGGCCGACGAAGACGCCCGCGTACTGGAAGTTGATCCGCAGCGGCTCCGCCACGCGGATGGTGGCGAGCGTCTCGGCGACCGCCTCCGGGTCAAGCTGCCGGGCCACGGCCAGCGTCACGTGCGGGCGGTGCCGGCCATCGTGCGGGGTGCGCAGCGACTGCACGCCCATCTCCTCCAGCTGGTCCCACAGCACGCGGATGCGGCGGGAGGCGCGCTCGTCGAGGTACATCTCGACCGACGCGACCATCAGCGGGCCTTCTGGCAGCGCGGGCACCAGTAGGCGTTGCGCGCGTTGAGCACCGCGGTCCGCACGGGGCTGGTGCACACCAGGCACGGCTGGCCGGTGCGCCGGTAGACGTAGACCTCGCCGCCGTGCCGGTCGACGCGCGGCGCCCGGCCCATCGCCTCCGGCATGTGTGCACTGTGGACGGTGTCGATCCGGCCCTCGGCGACGCCGGCGCGCATGAGGGTGCGCAGGTCCTGCCAGATGGCTTGCCAGCGCTGGCGGCTCAGCTTCGTGCCGGGCGTTGTCGGTGGCAGCCCGGCCCGGAACAGCGCCTCGGTGACGTAGATCAGGCCGGCGCCGGCGACGATCGACTGGTCCATGAGCAGCGCCATGAGCGGGCGGCCCGAGCTCTTGATGACACGGTACGCCCGGTCGCCGTCGCTGCTCTCGTCGAGCGGGTCGGGGCCGAGCCGGGCGTGCAGGGCCTCCAGCTGCGCGGGGTCGAGCAGCTCGCAGGCGGCGGGACCACGAAGGTCCAGCCAGTGCTCCTCGTCGGCCATCCGCATGCGGATCTCGCCGACCGGCGCGGGGGCCGGGCCGTCGCCGTCGCTGAACTTGCCGTAAAGCCCCAGGTGGACGTGGACCGTCTCGCCGCCGGCGTAGTGATGGAACAGGTGCTTGCCGTGTGCCGAGGTGTCCTCGAGCACGCGCCCGTCGACGCGTCGCGCGTCCACGGCGAAGCGGCCCTGCGGGCTGCCGACGGCGACCGTGCGGCCCGCGAACAGCTCGCGGTGCCGCTCGGCGAGGCGGTGGATGGTGTGACCTTCGGGCACCCGAGCATTTATACCCGCTCCGTTCGCGGGCGCGCTGGATCGGCTGGTCGCCGCGTGCCGGCCGCCACGCCCGGAGCGGATCGGGCGCTAAACGGGTCGGCGCGGTCGGGTCGTCAGTTCCCGTGTGAGTGTCTCCCGCATGATCGGCGCTGGGCTCGTGGTGCTCTGCCTGGCCGCGTGTTCCGCGCCGACCTTGTATTCCTCGTCGGAACCGGCCGCCCATCCCTTGCCGGCGCCCGAGCCTTCAACCACGACGGCGACCCCCGGCCCGGCGACCGTCTCCGTGCCCGAGATCTCGTATCCCGCGGCCGGTGGCAATGCCTACGAGTACGCCGCCGCCGGCGGGCCGGTCGCCGGTACCTCCGGCTCGCTGCTGACCTATCGCATCGCCGTCGAGCGCGACATCACCGGCATCACCGCCGGTGAGTTCGCCGAGGCCGTCGAGGCGGTGTTCGCCGACCCGCGCAGCTGGCCCGGCACCGGGCAGTGGCGGCTGCGCCGGGCCGGCTCCGGCGAGCGGTACGGCTTCACGATCTTCCTCGCCACCCCCGCGACCCGGGACCGGCTCTGCGGCAGCTCCTACGACCGGTACACCAGCTGCCGCAACGGCAACAACGTGGTCATCAACGTCGACCGGTGGGTGCACGGCGTCCCGGACTACGGCGCCGACCTGGTCACCTACCGCCAGTACGTGATCAATCACGAGACCGGCCACCGGCTCTACCACGGCCACGAGCTGTGCCCCGGCCCAGGCCGCCCGGCGCCGGTGATGCAGCAGCAGACGCTCGGCCTGCACGGTTGCGTGGCCAACGCCTGGCCGATCGTCGAGGGGCGGCTCTACGCCGGTCCGTCCGGTCAGTACGACGAAGCGTAAACGCCCTGGCCCCCGGCCCTCGTCTACCTCGGTGGAGGCGCCATCCGGGGAGGGTTCGTGCAGGTCGAGTTCACCGAGTTCGTGCTCGGCCGGTCCCATGCCCTGCTGCGCTTCGCGTACCTGCTGACCGAGGACCGGCACCTGGCCGAGGACCTGACCCAGGAGGCGCTGGTGCGGGCGCACCGACGCTGGTCGGGCATCGTCGGCGAGGAGGGGCCGGAACCGTACGTGCGAAAGGCGATCCTGCGCCAGTACCTCTCGTGGCGCCGGCGTCGCTCGTCCACCGAACGGCCGATCGCCGAGCTGCCCGACGCCTTGCCCGGGGCGGTCGCAGCCGACGAGGCCGGCCGGGTCGCCGAGACCGACGCGATGTGGAGCCTGCTACGCACACTGCCGCGGTCCCAGCGCGCCGTCATGGTCCTGCGCTACTACGAGGACCTCCCCGACGCGGAGATCGCCCGCCTGCTGGGCTGCTCCGCCTCCACCGTTCGAGTCCACGCGTTCCACGCCCTGCAGAAGCTTCGGGCGGCCCTGGTACCGGACCGGGCCGCTCCCGCGCCGGGAGGCAGAAGATGATCAACGACGAGTACGTCGAGGACCGGCTGCGCGAGGCCCTGCGCCTGCACGCGGCCGAGGCCCCGCCCGGCGGGACCATGCTGACCGGCGTCGCCGCCGAGTCGGCCCGCCGGGGCCGCCGGGGGCGCCTGGCGACGCTCTCCGCCGGCGCCGCGGCCCTGGTCGCGATCGGCGCGGCGGTCCCGTTCGCGCTGCGCGCCGGGCCGGATGCCGCCCCGGCCCCGGCGGTGGCCGACCAGCAGCCGGCGGCGTCCGCCCCGGTCCCGGCCGCGGCGCTGGTGCCGGCCGCCGTGCCCACATCGGTGATCTTCCCGTACTCCCCGCCAGCCGGGGCCGGCTACGGGCTCCCCATGGTCATGCTGAGCGCCGGCCGTCCGACCCTCGTGCAGCAGCTCCCCGCGGGCGCAGGCCCGGCGACCCTGACCCTCTACGATGCCCGGCCGCCCGTGCCGACCTCGAAGGCGACCGCCGCCCCCGCCACCGTGCACGGGCAGCCCGCGATCCTGTATTCGTGGCGCTGGTCGGACGACGACCCGCTGAACCCGGACTCCGGCACGCGGAACACGCTGGTCTGGCAGCCGGCGTCCACGGCCTGGCTCTCACTCACCGTGCAGGCCGGCAGCCGGGCCGACCTGACCGGCTACGCCGAGCGGATCCGGCCGGGCGCGATCGAGGCGCAGGCGCCGTTCACGTTCGGCCTCATGCCGGCCGGCTGGACCGTCGACAACATCAGCGCCGCCGTCGTGACGTTCTGCCCGCCGGGCGTGCGACCGGACCCGACCTTCGTGAACAAGATCGCCGTGCAGCTGGACGAGTCGCCGGGAACCAAGCCGAAGTACTCGGCCGGGTCGGCCAGGTCCGTGCAGGTCGGCACGCGCACGGGCTGGCTCGTGACATCCTCGGAGGGGCAGGTGCTGCAGGTGCCGGCCGACGGCGGCCGGTCGCTGCTGCTGCAGATCGGCCCGGAGGCGCTCCTGCCGCTCGACGCGCTGCTACCGTTCGCGGCGTCGATCGGCGTGACCACGGCCGCCCAGGTGAGCCATGGCTGAGGGACGAGCTCCAGGGGTAGATATCGGATGATTCGGACCAGATCGCCTCGAAGCCGCATATATCTGCATACGATCATGCGGTGCTGGTAGTTACGACCGAGGGCCTTCCGGGTTACGAGATCACGACCGTGCTCGGGGAGGTCCTGGGGGTGGTCGCCACCTCCCGAAACCCGTTCGCTGCGGGCATCAGGTCCACGGAGGGCGGCCCGGGGCAGGACCTGTCCCAGTTCCTGGTGAAGACCAGGTCCCGGGCGGTCGGCCAGATGGTCCAGGCCGCCGAACACCGCGGCGCGAACGCGATCGTCGGCATGCGCTTCGACCACCGTGACGTGACGAACACGTGGGTGGAACTGTGCGCCTACGGCACGGCAGTGGTCGCCGTGCCCCTGCACGCGAGGACAGGAGTCCACGCCGCCGCATGACGCCCACCACGGCCCGGCCGGGACCGCCGGACCGCGGGAACGGGTCGCGCGGGTGTCCTACTTCAGCTCGGTGATGACGGCGCCGGCCGGGACGACCTCGCCGACCGTGGCCTTCAGGCCGGTGACGACGCCGGCCTTGTGCGCGTTGAGGGGCTGCTCCATCTTCATGGCCTCCAGGACGACGATGAGGTCGCCCTCGGCCACGGTGTCACCCTCGGCGACCGCGATCTTCACGATGGTGCCCTGCATCGGGCTGGTCAGGGCGTCGCCGCCGGCCGCGGCCGCTTGTTTCTTCGAGGCCGAGCGCTTGCGCGGGGCCGCCTGGGCGGGGGAGCCGGGGAGGCCGCCGGTGGACAGGCCCGCGGGCAGGGTGACCTCGAGCCGCTTGCCGGCGACCTCGACCACGATCGTGTCGCGGCCGGCCGGCTCCTCGTCGGGCTGGGCCGGCGCGGTGAAGGCCGGCACGTCGTTGGCCCACTCGGTCTCGATCCAGCGGGTGTGCACGCGGAACGGCTCGTCGGTGAAGGCCGGGTCGCGCAACACCTTGCGGTGGAACGGCAGCGCGGTGGCCATGCCCTCCACGACCATCTCGTCCAGGGCCCGCCGGGCGCGCTGGATGGCCTGCTCGCGGGTCTCGCCGACGACGATCACCTTGGCCAGCAGGGAGTCGAAGTTGCCGCCGATGACGCTGCCCGCCTCGATGCCGGTGTCGACCCGCACGCCGGGGCCGGTCGGCAGGGTGAGCGCGGTGACCGTGCCGGGCGCGGGCAGGAAGTTGCGGCCCGGGTCCTCGCCGTTGATGCGGAACTCGATCGCGTGCCCGCGCGGCGCGGGGTCGGCCTCGAAGCGCAGCTTCTCGCCGTCGGCGACGCGGAACTGCTCGCGCACCAGGTCGATGCCGGCGGTCTCCTCGCTGACCGGGTGCTCGACCTGCAGCCGGGTGTTGACCTCCAGGAAGGAGATGGTGCCGTCGTTGCCCACGAGATACTCGACGGTGCCGGCGCCGTGGTAGCCCGCCTCCCGGCAGATGGCCTTGGCCGACTCGTGGATCTGCGCGCGCTGGGCGTCGGTGAGGAACGGCGCGGGCGCCTCCTCGACGAGCTTCTGGTGGCGCCGCTGCAGGGAGCAGTCGCGGGTGCCGACCACGATCACGTTGCCGTGCTGGTCGGCGAGGACCTGGGCCTCGACGTGGCGGGGCTGGTCGAGATAGCGCTCGACGAAGCACTCGCCGCGCCCGAACGCGGCCACGGCCTCGCGGGTGGCCGACTCGAACAGCGCCGGGATCTCCTCCAGCGTGCGGGCGACCTTCAGGCCGCGCCCGCCGCCGCCGAAGGCCGCCTTGATGGCGACCGGCAGGCCGTAGGTCTCGGCGAACGCGATGATCTCGGCGGCGTCGGCGACCGGCTCGGGCGTGCCCGGCACCAGCGGCGCGCCGGCGCGCTGGGCGATGTGCCGCGCGGTCACCTTGTCGCCGAGGTCGCGGATGGCCTGCGGGGCCGGGCCGATCCAGGTGAGGCCGGCGTCGATGACCGCCTGGGCGAAGTCGGCGTTCTCCGACAGGAAGCCGTAGCCGGGGTGCACCGCGTCGGCCCCGGCCTTGGTCGCGGCGTCGATGAGCTTGTCCATGCGCAGGTAGGAGTCGGCCGCGGTGTCGCCGCCGAGGGCATAGGCCTCGTCCGCCAGCCGCGCGTGCAGTGCGTCGCGATCGGAGTCCGCATAGACGGCCACGCTGCCCAGCCCGGCGTCGCGGCAGGCACGGATGACGCGGACCGCGATCTCGCCTCGGTTGGCGATGAGTACCTTGCGCACTGAACGCTCCCTTGGTATTACCCTCCGGCGCAGTCTAAGCCCAGGATCCGGCACTTTCCGTTGCCAACAAAGTCACTACCGGGTATTAGTCAAGTTTCCCTATTACGCTTATATCGTGTCCACAACGCGCCTGATGATCCTCGGCCTAGTGTCGTACCTCCAGC
Organism: Dactylosporangium sp. NPDC051484; assembly: GCF_040689395.1. Classification (NCBI taxonomy): domain Bacteria; kingdom Bacillati; phylum Actinomycetota; class Actinomycetes; order Micromonosporales; family Micromonosporaceae; genus Dactylosporangium; species Dactylosporangium sp. NPDC051484. The sequence goes on from NZ_JBFAZX010000008.1 coordinate 51,821, forward strand.
CGGTTCACGGATACGACATCCGCAAGGAGCTGGCCAGCTGGAACGTCGAGAGCTGGGCCAACGTCCAGCCGGGGTCGATCTACCACGCCCTGCGCAAGATGACCGGGGAGGGCCTGCTCGAGGAGGTCTCGACGGAGCGGGTCAACAACCGGCCGGCCCGCACCGTGTACCGGCTCACCGCGTCGGGCACGGCGGAGTATCAGGCGCTGCTGCGTAAGTACTGGTGGGAGTACCAGGAGCCGCAGGGCCCGTTCCTGGCCGCGTTCGCGTTCCTGCCGCACCTGCCGCGCGCGGAGGCGGTCGGCGCCCTGCGCGCCCGGGCCAGGCTGCTTGAGGGCTGGAACGCGGCCTATCGCGACAATGTCGAGGAGTGGACCGAGTACAAGCCGCCGCACGTCGGCTGGCAGTTCGAGCTCACCATGCTGCGCTGCGAGGCGGAGGCCCGCTGGTGCCACGACATCGCCGCGCGCATCGAGGCCGGCGAGGGTGTGCACGTCAACGAGCAGCCGGAAGGGCCGACGGCCGAGGAGTGGCGCAAGGCGATCCGGGCCGAGCACGGCGAGCCCGCCGACGAAGACGAGTAGTACGCGACATATTAAAACTTGACCCATCGAATTATATCGCGTTGCGGTCTCCCCGCTAACACACAGACAGGGAGACCGACATGATCGAGACGAGGGGGCTGCGGAAGTCGTTCCGCTCCCGCGCCGGTCGCGAGGCGAAGGTCGTCGAGGCCGTCCGCGGCGTCGACCTCTCCGTCAAGGAGGGGGGAGATCTTCGGGTTCTCGGGCCGAACGGTGCCGGCAAGACCACCACGCTGCGCATGCTCGCCACCCTCATCATCCCTGACGGTGGCGAGGCCCGCATCGCCGGCGCCGACCTGCTCAAGGACCCGGGCGAGGTGCGGCGGCGGATCGGCTACGTCGCGCAGGGCGGCAGCACCTGGGACGAGAGCACCGCACGCGAGGAGCTGGTCCTCCAGGCGCGCTACTACGGCATCTCGAAGTCCGAGGCGAAGCGCCGCGCGGCGAAGGCGCTCGACGCGTTCCAGCTCACCGACTATGCGGACCGCCGCTGCAAGACGTATTCGGGCGGCCAGCGCCGCCGCGTCGACATCGCGCTCGGCTAGGCCGCGCTGGTCATCGGCGGCTTGACGGTCGTGACCGTCGCCTGGGCCTCCCGGGCCTTCGCCAAAGGCGTCCGGTAACAACCGTCACGGTCGCGGCCCCTTCCCGCGCGGGGAGGGGCCGTGGCAGCGTGTGCCGGTGCCACGTCTCGTCCGCGACCGCCTGACCTGGGTCATGTACATCCAGTTGTCCCTGTGGGTCTACTTCCTCTACGGCTTCGGGCCGGTCGCCCCGCTGCTGCGCGACGAGTTGGACATCAGCCGCACGCTGGCCGGCCTGCACGGCACGGCCTTCGCCGTGGGCGGGATCATCGGCGGGCTCGTGCTGCCCGCGCTGACCCGCAGCCTGGGTCGCAACCGCCTCATCTGGGCGGGCCTGAGCTGCATCGGCGGTGGCGCCCTCGGCATGTACGCCGCGCACCACCTCGCGCTGACCCTGACTTTCACCACGCTGGCCAGCCTCGGCGCCGCGATGGCGGTCAACGCCATCAACGCCGCGCTCACCGATCACCACGGCCCCGCCGCGCCCGCCGCGATCAGCGAGGCCAACGCCGTCGCGGCGATCGTCGGGCTGGTCGCACCGCTCGCGGTCGGCGCCACCTACGCCGCCGGCTTGGGCTGGCGCCTCGGGCTCGCCCTCGTCGTGCTGCCGGTGGTGCTGATCGCCCTGTACGCGCGGGCGAAGGCGGTACGCCCGCCGGAGCCCGCCGGCTTCGGCCAGCCGCACACCGGCCACCGGCCGCTGCCGGGCACCTTCTGGCTGGCGATGACGAGCCTCTTCGCCACCGGTTCGATCGAGGTATGCCTGACGCTGTGGAGCAGCGACGTCCTGCGCGACCGCGTCCACGTCTCGGCCGGTGTGGCCACGGCCGCGGTGTCCGCCCTCATCGCCGGCATGGTCCTCGGGCGCCTCGCCGGCGGCCGGCTGCTGCTGGTGTTCCGCCCCACGCGGATGCTGCTGGCCGCCCTGGCCGTCAACCTGGCCGGCTTCGCCGTCTTCTGGTCGGTGACGGTCCCGTGGCTCGCCGTGGCCGGGCTGTTCGTCTGCGGTGTGGGTATGGGCCTGCACTACCCGCTCGGCATCGGTCTGGCCCTGGCCTACTCCGACGGCCAGCCCGACCTGGCGGCGGCGCGCGCGTCGTTCGCGATTGGCATCGCCTTCGGGGTGGCGCCGTTCGCCCTGGGCGCCCTGGCCGACCGCGCCGGCCCGCACCCGGCGTTCCTGCTGGTGCCGCTGTTCCTCGCGGTGTCGGCGCTGGCGATCGCCCGGCTGGATCGCATCACGCGGCCTGCCTGACGGCTCTTGGCCGGCGCTCTTGGTCATTGCTCTTGGCACCGCGAACCCGGCAGGGCCGGGGCCGCCCTTCAGGCAGGCCCCGGCCCGTTGTCTCACGGGAGGAACGGTCGTGCGTCGCACGGACCGGAGTCATCTTCTTACAGGCGGCGCGCGATCGTGAGCCCGTCGGCGATCGGGACCAGCACGGACTCCACGCGCGGGTCTTCGAGCACGCGCCGGTTGAACTCGACCATCGCGACCGTGCTCGCGTCGGACGGCGAGGGGTCGACGATCTGGCCGTGCCGGAGCACGTTGTCGACCAGGATCAGGCCGCCCGGGCGCATGCGCGGCACGAGGTGCTCCCAGTAGCCGAGGTAGCCGGTCTTGTCCGCGTCGATGAACGCGAGGTCCAGGTGCGGCTCCAGCGGCAGCGCGCCGAGCGTCTCCGCGGCCGGGCCCAGGCGCAGCTCGATGCGGTCGGTCAGGCCGGCCCGGGCCCAGTAGCGCCGCGCGATGCTCGTGAACTCGTCGGACACGTCGAAGCAGATCAGCCGGCCGCCCTCGGCCAGGCCGCGGGCGATCGCGATGGACGACAGGCCGGTGAACGTGCCGATCTCCACGGCCTGCCGGGCGCCGAGGATGCGCGTCAGGAGGGTCATGAAGGCCGCCTGCTCGGGGGCGATCTGCATGATCGCGTTCTCGGGCAGCACCCGCGCCGTCTCCGCGATGAGGTCCCGCACGACCTCGTCGGGCTCGCTGCCGTTGGCCACGACGTAGTCGTGCAGCGCTTCGGTCAGCGTCAGCGTCTTATTCGTCATGGGTCTATCCTGCCCCGCGTCCACAGGGATGTGATCGGCACGCCGAGCCGGGCCAGCAGCAGCCGCAGTGTCGGTACCGACAGGCCGACGACGTTCGTGTGATCGCCCTCGATGCCCCGCACGAACGCGCCGCCGAGGCCGTCGATGGTGAACGCGCCGGCCACGTCGAGTGGCTCACCCGAGGCCACGTATGCGGCGATCTCGTCGTCGTCGGGCTCGGCGAAGTGCACGGTGGTGGTCACGACCTCCTCGGCCGTCGCGCCGGTCGCGGCGTCGAGCAGGCAGTGGCCGGTGTACAGCACGCCGGAGCGGCCCCGCATCGCCTTCCAGCGGGCGGTCGCCTCGGCGGCCGAGCCGGGCTTGCCCAGGATCTCCCCGTCGAAGGCGAGCACCGAGTCGCAGCCGAGGACGAGCGCGTCGGTGCCGGTGAGGGACGCGACGACCGCGCGGGCCTTCAGGGCGGCGAGCGTCCCGGCCAGCGTGGCCGCGTCGTCGGTCGCCACGACGGACTCGTCGACGCCGCTGACGACGACCTTCGGCTCGATGCCTGCTTGGGTGAGCAGTCGTCGCCGGGCGGGGCTCGCCGAGGCGAGAATGAACGTCTTCACGCGATGGAAGGTTAGCGAATTCTCCGTACCATCGACGGGTGCGAAAGCTCTGGGCGGAGTTCAAGGCGATCGCGATCGGGGGCTCGGTCCTCGATCTCGCGCTCGGGTTCATCATCGGCACGGCGTTCGCGACGCTGGTCCAGTCGTTCGTGACCAACCTGTTCTCGCAGGCCGTCGCCGCCGTCGTCGCCGAGCCGGACTTCAAGGAACTGCACGTCACGATCCACAAGACGCCCATCCGGTACGGCATGTTCCTCAACGACCTGCTGCAGTTCCTGCTGCTCGCCCTCGGGCTGTTCGTGGTCATCAAGCTGATGACGCTGATCGGCGTCGAGCGGGGACGGCCGCTGGAGGTGCGCAACTGCCCCTACTGCCTCGACCGCATCCCCGCGGGCGCGCTGACCTGCCGCTCCTGCGGTCAGCAGCTGGTCGCCGACCTGCCCTCGCCGGAGGAGGCCGAGCGGCTGCAGCTGGCGCGGGAGGCGCGGCGCTGGCCGACGCTGCCGCCGATCACGATCCCGCGACGGCGCCCCACTGGCGTTGCCGGCCCGGACGAGCGCTCCGCATCCACCGGGAGCGCGGACGCGACCCGGCTGGGGAGCTAGCGGGCGCGAGGCTGAACAGCGCGCCCACGATCGCCGCGACCTCCTCGGCGGTCGGTGTGCCCCGCACCACTCTGAACAGCGGCTCCTCGGTCACTAAACCCTCCCGCACATGTTCGTGAAACGTTGTCGTCCTGCGAGCATACGCACATCCACCGGCGCATACTCGACGGAACGGGAGTCGATGGCGAATTGGGGGGCGCATTGACGAACGTCCGATTTGGCCGAATATGCGCGTTGATGTCGGCAACCCTCGCCGCAGCCGTCCTCGCCACCGCCGACCCGGCGTCGGCGCGGGAGGGCGAGCAGCCCGCCTCCGCCTCCGTCTCCGCCTCGCTGCGTTACGAGGTCACCTTCGCGGCCCGGGCCTGTGACGACTACGAGAGCATCATGGGCAACCGCGTCCGCGACGACCACGTCGAGAGCGCGGCGCCGACCGGGCGCGACAGCGTGTACAAGGACGGCGACGAGGTCGACCCGGTCGTCGAGGCGGCCAACGCCGGTGGGTGCGCGCCGCTGAACGGCTGGCAGTTCTCCCTCGGCGGCGGGCACCAGAAGAAGGGCGCCCTGTCGACCGTCACCGCGCCCGCGGTCGGCTCCGGGCCGACCGCCGCCGGCGCGCAGCTGCTCGACCGCACCGGCCAGAAGACCGGCAGGACCATCGACGGTGCCGTCACCGTCGTGCTCACCGACGAGCAGGCCAAGGCCGCCGCCCGCCGCCAGCTGTGGGTGCAGGGCGGCAGCCCCGGCGACCCGCTGCTCACCGGGGCGCGACCCGGCGAGGCCGGATACGGCTTCGGCGCCCTGCGCTGCGCGCTGGACGGGCACTCCGGCGGCAACGTGCAGTGGATCGGCTTTCCCAGCGGCGCGCGGCACGTGTTCTGCTTCGCGTACTACGTCAAGGCCGCCCCCGCCACGGGCACCCTGGTCGTGCGGGCGCGCACCACGAGATCGCCTGGCTACCCGCAGCGGTTCACCTTCGACGCGAGCCCCAGCTACGCCCCCGACAGGCGGGTCACGATCGACAACGCCACCGACGCGACGTTCGTGCGCAGTTCCGGCGGCCAGCCGGACACGATCGTCTCCCGCACGCCGCCCGGTTGGACCCTCGCCGATCTCGGCTGCGCCAAGAGCGGCGCCGGGCACAGCCTCGTCGCCGCCGACGTGCCGACCGGCCAGGCCACCGTCACGCCGGCCCCCGGCGAGATCGTCACGTGCACGTTCATCTACACGCCGCCGCCCTCGCCGCCCGGGCTGACCCTCCGGCTGTACTCCGACAGCCCCGGCGGCGCCTTCGGCCTCTCCGTCGCCGACCCGTCCGGCGGCGCCTCGCGGCAACTGAGCGCCGCGCCGCCGGGCGACGGCTCGGCGGCGGTGGCGACCGGCGCCGATCTCGGCGCGCTGCCGCCCGGCGCCTACGCGGTGGCGCTCACCGCGCCGGCCGGCGAGAGCGCGCTGTGGAGCCTGGCCGGCGTGGGCTGCGGCGACCAGGAGCTCAAGCCCGACGGGATGGCCGTGACCGTGAACGTGACCACCGCCGCGCCCGCCGACTGCGCCCTGCGGGTCAGCCGCAAGGCCGGCTCGCTCGAGCTGCGCGGGGTCACCGTCGGCGGCACCGGCGCCGCCTCCTTCGCCGTCACGCCGCGCGCTCAGGGCGTGGCCGGCTGGTCCGGCGTCGCGACCACGACCGCGCTCGGCGTCGCCGCGCTGGCACAAGGTGACGTGCCCCGGTCGCTGCCGTTCGGCGAATACCTGGTCACCCCGGTTCCGCCCGTCTCCACCATGGACGGCGGCTGGCGGCTGAGCTCGTTCGCGTGCGACCCGGGGGAGTCACCGGACATTCCGAATCTGGGTGCCGATGTCGTGCCCCTGAGCGTGGCGAACGCCGCCGCCAAGTGCACGGCGACCTACACCTTCGTGCCCGCCCGGCGACTGCAGGTGACGCTTCGCTTCGCCGGCAACGTCGACGGCCGGGCCGGCGCCGTGGTGCTCGACGTCGACTGCGAGGACGGCTCTGTCGGCCGGGTGGTGCTCGGCGAGGCCGACAACAGTGAGGCCTCGCTGCCCGTCCCGCTGGGCTTCCTGAGCCCGACGAGGTGCACGATCCCGCGGCCCCAGGCGCCGGCAACCGAGGGTGCCGGAGTCTCGATCGCCGCGACCGTGGACCCCAACCCCGGCAGCGCCCGGCTCGCGATCCCCGGCCTGGTCCAGATCGGGGCCGACGACGCGGCCGACGCCGAGGAATACACGGTCATCGTCACGGTCACGTTCGACACCGCCGAGGCCGCCCTGACGCAGCAGAAGGTCCTCGATACGTTCCGGCTCCTCCCGGTCGCCCTGATCGGGGCCGGTCTGGTCGGAATCAGCCTGGTCATCCTATTGATCATGGTCCTTCGGTCGCGTGCGGACTGACCCCCGATCTTCAGCACGACCGGGTTTTTCCGGGGTGCGCGGGTTGGGTAACTTTCTTGGTGATGACGCGGCCCAAGGCCCTGATCGCCGAGCGCTACCGACTGATCGAGTCGCTCGGCGCCGGTGGCATGGGCAGGGTGTGGCTGGCCCGCGACGAGGTGCTGCGCCGCGACGTGGCCATCAAGGAGGTCATCCCGCCGGAGAGCCTGACCCCGGACGAGCGCGACGAGCTGCGGATGCGCACCCTGCGCGAGGCGCGGGCGGCGGCCCGGCTCAACGACGCCAACGTCGTGCGCATCTACGACGTCGTGCACACCGAGCAGGCGCCGTGGATCGTGATGGAGTATGTCCCGTCGCGCTCGTTGCACCAGGTGATCGCCGAGGACGGGCCGCTGCCGCCGGATCGGGTCGTGCAGATCGGCCTCGCCGTGCTGGCCGCGCTCAAGGCCGCGCACGGGGCCGGGGTGCTGCACCGCGACGTCAAGCCCGGCAACGTCCTGCTCGCCGACACCGGGCGGGTCGTGCTGACCGACTTCGGGCTGGCCGTGTTCGAGGGCGGCGACGGCGCCGTCACGCGGCCCGGGCTGATTCTCGGTTCGCCGCAGTACATTTCGCCGGAGCGGGCCCGCGAGGGCACCTCCGGCCCGGAGTCCGACATGTGGGCGCTGGGCGCCACGCTGTACGCCGCGGTCGAGGGCCGGTCGCCGTATGCGCGCTCGACGACGTACGCCACGCTGACCGCCCTGGCTACCGAGGAGCCCGATCCGCCCACCCGCGCCGGCGTGCTCAAGCCCGTGCTCGGCGCGTTGCTGCGCAAGGATCCGCGGGCCCGCGCGGACGTCGCCGAGACCGAACGGCTGCTGCAGCGCGCCGCCGCCGGCGAGGGCCGCGGCTGGCCGTGGGGCATGCCGGCGCTGCCCCGCACGCGCCGCGCCCGCGAGGGCCAGCCGGGCGCGTCACGCAACCCGTCCGGCGGGGCGCTGTGGGGGTATTCTCGCGGCCCCGCCGACTCCGGCGGTGCCTCGGCCGGCGGGGCGGATGCGGCTTCCCCGGCGCGGGAGCGGGAGGCCGCCGCGGTCGAGGCGATTACGCCGGTCTCCGCCGCGCCGGCCGCCGCGTCCGACGTGTCGCCCGAGCCGATCACCACGCCGGGCATCACGTATCCGGGCAGCACGGTTCCAGGCATCACGTATCCAGGGCGGGCGAAAGACAGCGCCGCGGTGCCGCCGGCCTCGGACGACCCGCCGCCCGCCGTCGCGCTGCACTCGGCCGACGACGACCTCGACCGGACCGTTCCGCCGCACCAGCGCTGGCGCTGGGTCGCCGCCGGCGTGGCGGTCCTGGCGCTCGTGGTCGCCGCCACGCTGTACTTCTCCGACTCCGGCGACGGCACCGAACAGGACGCCCGACCGCCCGGGACCTCGGGCGCCGTGGCTCAGGCGGCCCCCGCCGCCCCGTCGGCGAGCACGACCCCGTCCCCGGTGGTCGAGGGCTCCATCGGCGGCTCGGCCATCCAGCTGCCGGAGGGCTACGAGTGGGTGACCGACCCGAAGTTCGGCTGGCGGGTCGGCCTGCCGACAGGCTGGATTCGCATCCCGCACCCGACATCGGACTCGATGATCTACTTCGTGAACAACACCGATCCGCGGATGCGCGTGGGTTTCGACACGTCGGAGCGCCCGCCGCTGGGCGACCCGAAGCAGGACTGGGAAAAGCAGGAGCGAGACCGGCTGAACGGCCGCATGTACGCGAACTATCAGCGCATCAAGATCGTCGACGTCGACGGCTACCGCGGCACCTGCGCCGACTGGCAATGGTCCTACGACAGCTCCCGGGGCCACATGCGCGTGTCCAACCTGGGCTGCCGCATCCGTTCGAACCTGGGCCAGGCGATCTACTGGGAGTGCCCGGCGGAGATCTGGGGCTCCCCGCCGGTTCAGCAGATCTACGACATCATCAAGGCCTCGTTCCAGCCCCGCCCGGCGTGAGGGGGGCAGGTGTTTCCGTGGAGGAAGAGCTACAGCGGGATGTTGCCGTGCTTCTTCGGAGGCAGGGTCTCGCGCTTGGTGCGCAGCAGGCGTAGGGCCCGGACGATCTCGACCCGCGTGGTCGACGGGGGGATGACGCTGTCGATGTAGCCGCGCTCGGCCGCCACGTACGGGTTGGCCAGCGTGTCCTCGTACTCCTGGATCAACTCCGCGCGCTGGGCGGCCGGGTCCTCGGCCTCGCGCAGCTCCTGGCGGTACAGGATGTTGACCGCGCCCTGGGCGCCCATCACCGCGATCTGCGCCGTCGGCCAGGCGAAGTTGAGGTCGGCGCCGAGGTGCTTGGAGCCCATGACGTCGTACGCGCCGCCGTAGGCCTTGCGGGTGATGACCGTGACCTTCGGTACCGTCGCCTCGGCATAGGCGTAGATCAACTTTGCGCCGCGGCGGATGATGCCGTCCCACTCCTGGCTGGCGCCCGGCAGGAAGCCGGGCACGTCGACGAACGTCAGGATCGGGATGTTGAACGCGTCGCAGGTGCGCACGAACCGGGCCGCCTTCTCCGAGGCGGCGATGTCCAGGCAGCCGGCGAAGTGCATCGGCTGGTTGGCCACGACCCCGACCGGATGGCCCTCGACGCGGCCGAAGCCCACGACGATGTTCTGCGCGAACAGCGGCTGGACCTCGAGGAAGTCCTCGACGATTCCCTCGATGACCGTTTTGATGTCGTACGGCTGGTTCGCCGAGTCCGGGATGACGGAGTCGAGCGCCAGGTCGTCCTCGGTGACCTCCAGCGGCGCCGGGGCGGGCACGACGGGCGCGTCGTCCATGTTGTTGGACGGCAGGTAGGACAGCAACGCGCGCACGTAGTCGATCGCGTCGTCCTCGTCGGCGGCGAGGTAGTGCGCGTTGCCCGACTTGGTGTTGTGCGTGCGCGCCCCGCCGAGCTCCTCGAACTCGATGTCCTCGCCGGTGACGGTCTTGATCACGTCCGGGCCGGTGATGAACATGTGCGAGGTCTTGTCGACCATGACGGTGAAGTCGGTGACGGCGGGGGAGTACACCGCGCCGCCCGCGCACGGGCCCATGATGAGCGAGATCTGCGGGATGACGCCCGAGGCACGGACGTTGCGGAAGAAGATCTCGCCATACAGGCCCAGGGAGACGACGCCCTCCTGGATGCGCGCGCCGCCGGAGTCGTTGATGCCGATGACGGGGCAGCCGATCTTCATCGCGAGGTCCATGACCTTGACGATCTTCTCGCCGAAGACCTCGCCGAGGCTGCCACCGAAGACGGTGAAGTCCTGCGCGAACACGCACACCTGGCGGCCGTCGACGGTGCCGTAGCCGGTGACGACGCCGTCGCCGTAAGGCCGGGTCTCCTCCAGGCCGAAGTTCTTGGACCGGTGCCGGGCCAGCTCGTCGAGCTCGACGAACGAGCCTGGGTCGAGCAGCAGGTCGATGCGCTCGCGGGCGGTCTTCTTGCCGCGCGCGTGCTGCTTCTCCACGGCGCGGGCCGAGCCGGCGTGGACCGCCTCCTCGGTGCGGCGCACGAGATCCGCGAGTTTTCCGGCCGTCGTGTGGATGTCAGCGCCGACACCAGACTGCTCAATGGTCACGCTCGGCATCGTAATCGCGCCGACATAGGGTCGACCTGTGAACATTTCCACCGGAGCCCACTCGGACGCCGCCTATTCGGATCTGAACCGCCCACCGCTGCACCAGGCCGCGCTGCGCCGCGCGCTGGTCGTCCCCGGCGGATTCTGGACGGATCTGCGCATCGTCGACGAGACCGCCTCGACCAACGCCGATGTGTCGACGGCGGCCCACGACGGCGCGCCCGAGGGCCTCGTGATCGTCGCTGAGCGGCAGAGCGCCGGCCGCGGCCGCCTGGGCCGGCAGTGGCAGTCCCCGGCCCGCGCCGGCCTGTCGCTGAGCCTGCTGCTGCGCCCGCGGGTGCCGCCGGCCCGGCTTGGGTGGCTGCCGCTGCTAGCCGGGGTCGCACTGGCCGAGGCCGTACGCCGGGTGGCCGGCATCGATGCCTACCTGAAGTGGCCCAACGACCTGCTGCTGCGCGGCGACCGCAAGACCGCCGGCATCCTCGCCGAGGTGGCCGACGACGGCGCGGTGGTCATCGGCATCGGGCTCAACACGACGCTGCGCGAGGACGAACTGCCGCGCCCGGACGCCACCTCGCTCGCGCTCGGCGGGGCGGCCAGCACCGACCGGGATCCGCTGCTGCGGGCGCTGCTGCGCGCGACCGCGGACTGGTACGCGCGCTTCACCGAGCACGATGGCGACCCGGACGCGTCGGGGCTGCGCGAGGCGTATGTCTTGCACTGCGGCACGATCGGTCGCCGCGTGCATGTCGAGCTGCCTGGCGGCGAGGAACTGGAGGGCCTGGCCGCGGGCGTCGACGGCGACGGCCGGCTCCAGGTCACCGACCGGCTCGGCGCCGTGCACGCGGTCGCCGCCGGGGACGTCGTGCACGCCAGATTGGACCCGCCCCAATAGACACCATTTCGATGGACAACGTCCCAATAGATACGGCCGGGTAGTCAATGCCGCCGGGTGGCGGCCAGGGTCTAGCCTCACCTCCGACATTCATGAATGAGGAGGGGTTGGCGTGGGGTTCCCGGAAAGCGTCCTGACCAAGGACGAGCAGGTGGTGCTGCACCTGCACCCCCACTGGAAGGCGCTGTTCCTGCCGGTGGTCTGGGCCGTCCTGGCGGTGGTCGCGATCGCGGCGGCGGCGATCTTCACCGACTGGCACGGGATCGTGCTGCTGATCCTGGCCGGTGTGGCGCTCGCGGTCCTGCTGGTCGTCACCATGTGGCCGTGGATCAAGTGGCGGACCACGCACTATGTCTTCACCAACGAGCGAGTGATCATGCGCAGCGGCGTCTTCTCGCGCACCGGCCGGGACATCCCGCTGGGGCGGATCAACGACGTGTCGTTCTCGCACTCACTCTTCGAGCGCATGCTCGGCTGCGGCACGCTGACGATCGAGTCGGCCGGTGAGCGGGGTCAGGTGCAGCTGATCGACCTGCCGCACGTCGAGAAGACGCAGAGCACGTTGTACGAGCTGGTCGACGAGGACCGGCAGAAGCACACCTTCGGCGACGACGACCGCGAGGCGCTCGTCAGGGAGATCAAGACCGACTGACCTTTGTCGCGGACCCCCGCCTCAGGCGTTTCGCGGCGGGGGTCTCCGGCTTCTCGGCCGGCTGGCGGGGCGTGGGCGGCACGGCCGCCGTGTCGGAGAACGCCGCCTCGAGCCGCTCGATCTGCCGCTCGTCCGGGGCGATCGTGGCGGTGTCGGAGAAGGCCACCTCGAGGGCCTCGATCTCGCGCTCCTCGGTGGTGCGCGCCGGGGTGGCCGCGGTGAAGACGAAGGTGCGATAGGCCCAGAAGCGGAAGATCATGGCAAGCCCGATGCCGGCCGCGTTGGCGATGTTGAAGGCCAGCCGGTCGCCCGGGTTGGACTCGCTGAAGTGCAGCCCATACTTGGCCACGGCCAGGATGGCCTCCTGGATGAACAGGCCGACCGCGTTGAGCGCGAAGAACAGCACATATTCGCGGCGCACGCCGCTGCGGCCCCGGTCCTGGTAGGTCCACTGCCGGTTCAGCACGTAGGAGACGGTCGTCGCGACGACCGCGGCGATGACCTTGGCCTTCAGCGGGCCGATGAACAGCAGGGCGTTGACCAGAGCGAAGTCGATGATCGTGTTGACTCCACCGACGGCCCCGAACTTGAACAGTTCGGTCGCGAGAGAGCGATGCCGCTCAGGGATGTAACGGTCGCGAAGACTGCTGGCGAAGCGCACTGGACAACCCTACGGTAAGCGACCAAACGCCGCTCCCTCTTGCCGGGTGAGTGCAAGCGAGGTCACCCGGCGTTCTCACCCACGGGCGCCGCCGCCGGCTTGCGGAAGACGATCTGCCGGTAGGACCAGAACCGGAACGCGGTGCCCAGGACCAGCCCGATTCCGTTCTTCGACACGTTGTCGGCCAGGCGCGAGGTGAGCCCGAGCCCGTAGTGGCTCACCCAAAGGCACGTGAGCGCGATGAACAATCCGCCGAGGTTGAAGAGGAAATACAGAGCGTATTCGCGGCGCAGATCCGTGCGCGCCCGGTCACGCCATGTCCAGAAACGGTTGCCGATGAATGCCACCGTCGCCGCGACCGTCATCGAGATCGCGCCGGCGGCGAGCGAGTTGATGTGGCCGATCAGCAGGTTGAACCCGACGGTGTCCACGACGAACGAGACGGCACCGATCGTGCCGAACTTGCCGGCCTCGCGGACCAGGCCCTCGAAGCGTTCGTACAGGCGCGCGAGCAGCGACGGCTGCGGCGCCGACTTCAGGTCCGTCACCTTCGACAGGGTAAGCCACCGGATGGTTTGCGCATTGGTGCGCGCTGGACGAAAAGTTCGCGCGAGTTTCTGCGAACGGCCACGAAGTTATCCTGTATTTGTGCAGCTTTTCACAAGCTTTCGCGGTGCCGGGCCCGGCTCGGCCGACTTAGGCTGAGACAAATCGGTTGGTTCTCACGACGCGCTTGTCCATCGCGCGCCGCGCTGTGGCGCACCTTCCGTCGCTAGGTCAACGCCGACCACGAGGAGTCTTCGCATGTCTGCCCCGGTTACCGTGCCAGGCCTAGATCAGGCACCGACCGCCCATCCCCGGCTGCTCGCCTGGGTCCGTGAGGTCGCCGAACTCACCAGACCCGAGCGGGTGGTCTGGTGCGACGGCTCCGAGCAGGAGTGGCGCCGCATGACCGACGAACTGGTGGACAGCGGGGCTCTGGTCCGCCTGGCCGCGCGCCCGAACTCGTTCTGGGCCCGCACCGACCCGTCGGACGTGGCCCGGGTCGAGGAGCGCACGTACATCTGCTCGGTCGACGAGGCCGACGCGGGGCCGACCAACAACTGGATGGCGCCGGAGGAGATGAAGCGGCGCATGACCGCGCTGTACGACGGCTGTATGCGCGGCCGCACGATGTACGTCATCCCGTTCTGTATGGGCCCGCTGACCGCCGAGCAGCCGATGTTCGGCGTCGAGCTCACCGACTCGCCGTATGTGGTCGCGTCGATGCGGATCATGGCCCGGATGGGCACCGCGGTGCTTGAGCGCATGGGCACCGACGCGCCGTTCGTGCCGTGCCTGCACTCCGTCGGGGCGCCGCTCTCGCCGGGTGACGAAGACGTGGCCTGGCCGTGCAGCGACACGAAGTACATCTCCCATTTCCCCGAGACCCGCGAGATCTGGAGTTACGGATCCGGTTACGGCGGCAACTCGCTGCTGGGCAAGAAGTGCTACTCGCTGCGCATCGCGAGCGTCATCGGGCGCGACGAGGGCTGGCTCGCCGAGCACATGCTCATCCTGAAGCTCACCTCGCCGGCGGGCGTGGTCAGGTATGTGGCCGCGGCGTTCCCGAGCGCGTGCGGCAAGACCAACCTGGCGATGCTGGAGCCCACGGTGCCGGGCTGGAAGGTCGAGACACTCGGCGACGACATCGCCTGGATGCGCTTCGGCGAGGACGGCCGGCTCTACGCGGTCAACCCCGAGTTCGGCCTGTTCGGCGTGGCGCCGGGCACCGACTGGAAGACCAACCCCAACGCGATGCGCACGCTCGCCCGGGGCAACTCGATCTTCACCAACGTGGCGCTCACCGATGACGGCGACATCTGGTGGGAGGGCATGGGCGAGCCGCCCGCGCACCTGACCGACTGGCACGGAGCCGACTGGACGCCGGAGTCCGGCGAGCTGTCGTCGCACCCGAACTCGCGCTTCTGCACCCCGATCGAGCAGTGCCCGATCCTGGCGCCGGAGTATGACGACCCGCGGGGCGTGCCGATCGACGCGATCCTCTTCGGCGGGCGCCGCAAGACGACGATCCCGCTGGTCACCGAGGCGCGCGACTGGGTGCACGGCGTCTACCTGGGCGCGACGCTGTCCAGCGAGACCACCGCCGCGGCGGTCGGCCAGGTCGGCGTCGTGCGCCGGGATCCGATGGCCATGCTGCCGTTCATCGGATACAACGCGGGCGACTACTTCGCGCACTGGATCGAGATGGGCAAGGGCGCCGGCGGCGACGCCTCCGGGCTCCCGCGGATCTTCTACGTGAACTGGTTCCGTCGCGGCGAGGATGGCCGGTTCCTCTGGCCCGGGTTCGGCGAGAACTCCCGGGTGCTCAAGTGGATCGTCGAGCGGATCGAGGGCACCGCCGAGGCCGTGGAGACCCCGATCGGGGCGGTGCCGGCGCCCGGCTCGCTCGACGTGTCCGGCCTCGACATCTCCGCGGAAGACCTGGCCGAGGTACTGCGGGTCGACCCCGCCGAGTGGCGCGAGGAGGTGCCCGAGATCACGGCGTGGTTCGAGAAGTTCGGCGAGAAGTTGCCCGGTGTTCTCTGGGCCGAGCTCGATGCGCTGCGTGCTCGCCTCGGCACCGCGTAACTTCCCATAACCGCAGGTGAGCGGCCGGTCCCTCGGGTGACCGGCCGCCGCCGCGTTTGCAGATTCGGTACTGTCTGGTCCACGGCTAGCGGTGTTGTTTCGCCCAGTAGGTCGCTAGTCTTCTCTGCCGTGGGTCTGCGTCACGTGGTTTATACGCTGTACGAGAAGCGTCTCGCTCGGAGACTGCTCGGCAAGCCGAAGCCGCACCACGTCGGGGTGATCGTCGACGGCAACCGCCGCTGGGCGCGCGAGATGGGGTATGTCGATCCCAACGACGGCCATCGCGTCGGCGCTGAGCGGATCAAGGAGCTGCTGCGCTGGTGCGACGGCGCCGGGGTCAAGCACGTCACGCTCTGGCTGCTCTCCACCGACAACCTCTCCCGCCCGGCGCAGGAGCTCGACCCGCTGCTGCACATCATCGAGAACCTCGCCGCCGACCTGGCCGACGAGCGCAACCCGTGGGAGCTGCGCATCGTCGGCGCGCTCGACCTGCTGCCGAGCTCCAGCGCCCAGGCCCTCAAGGCGGCCCAGGAGAAGACGGTCGAGCGCACCGGCGGCGCCCAGGTCAGCCTCGCCGTGGGATACGGCGGCCGCCGCGAGATCGCCGACGCGGTCCGCTCGCTGCTGCACGAGCACGCCAAGGCCGGCACGACGATCGAGGAGCTCGCCGAGATCCTGGACGTCGACCACATCTCCAAGCACCTGTATACGCGCGGCCTGCCCGACCCGGACCTGGTCATCCGCACCTCGGGCGAGCAGCGCCTGTCGGGCTTCCTGCTCTGGCAGAGCGCCCACTCGGAGTTCTACTTCTGCGACGTGCACTGGCCGAGCTTCCGCCGCACCGACTTCCTGCGTGCGCTGCGCTCATACGCGAACCGTCAGCGCCGCTACGGCGCCTGACACCGCCCCCTCCTCGTGCCCGACCCGCGCTTCGATACAGGCCTCTAGTGGATTTTGCCGGCACCCGATAGCGTCATTGCTGTGGCGGGGGTTTTCCCCGCCATCCGAGGCCCGGACCGAGCGAACGCATGTGAAGCCACGGGGCCAAGCACCCGACCCCGTGCGGGCGTCGGAGGACGCGAGTGCGGGCGGCGAGGTGCCCGCCCCCGGAGATCCCGTGACCGTTCGCCGTAGTCCCTCAGCATCCTCCGCCTCCTCCTCTGCTCCGGCACTGGCGCCGGATCGGCAGCCCGTCAAGGCCGTTCGCCGCACCCGCAAGAAGGCCGAGGAGGCCCCCGTTCCCACCCGGCGCACCTTCGTGCTCGACACCTCCGTGCTGCTGTCCGACCCGGGCGCCTTCCTGCGCTTCGACGAGCACGACGTGGTGCTGCCCCTGGTCGTCATCTCCGAGTTGGAGGGCAAGCGGCACCACCCCGAGCTGGGCTACTTCGCGCGTCGCTCGCTGCGCTTCCTCGACGAGCTGCGGGCCAAGCACGGCCGGCTGGACGAGCCGCTGCCGCTGACCGACGCCGGGGGCACCCTGCGCGTCGAGCTCAACCACGCCGACCAGCACGTGCTGCCGGCCGGGTTCCGGGCCGACACCGACGACGCGCGCATCCTGGCCGTCGCGCTCGCGCTGCAGGCCGAGGGCAAGGACGTCCTGCTGGTCACGAAGGACATGCCGCTGCGGGTGAAGGCGGGCTCGGTGGGCCTGGCGGCCGACGAGTACCAGCCCGGGCCGGCCGCCGATCACAGCTGGACCGGCATGGTCGAGCTGGGTGTCAGCGCGGAGGAGGTCAAGCAGTTGTACGCGGGGGAGGCCATCGACCTCGACGGTGCCGGGGACCTGCCTGTGCACACCGGCCTGGTGCTCACCTCGCCCAACGGCTCGGCGCTGGGGCGCGTCGGCGCCGACAAGTCGGTGCGGCTGGTGCGCGGCGACCGCGAGGCCTTCGGTGTCCGGGGACGCTCGGCGGAGCAGCGCGTCGCGCTCGACCTGCTGCTGGACGACTCGGTCGGCATCGTGTCGCTCGGCGGGCGGGCCGGCACCGGCAAGTCGGCGCTCGCGCTCTGCGCCGGCCTTGAGGCGGTCATGGAGCGGCGCAAGCACAAGAAGGTCATCGTCTTCCGGCCGCTGTACGCGGTCGGCGGCCAGGAGCTGGGATATCTGCCCGGTAGCGAGGCCGAGAAGATGTCGCCGTGGGCGCAGGCCGTGTTCGACACGCTCGGCGCGCTCGTGCACGACAACGTGATGGAGGAGGTCGCGGCCCGGGGCATGCTCGAGGTGCTGCCGTTGACCCACATCCGCGGCCGCAGCCTGCACGACGCCTTCGTGATCGTCGACGAGGCGCAGTCGCTCGAGCGGGGCGTGCTGCTCACCGTGCTGTCCCGCATCGGCAGCAACTCGCGGGTGGTGCTCACCCACGATGTTGCGCAGCGTGACAACCTCCGGGTCGGTCGGCATGACGGTATCGCCGCGGTGATCGAGGCGCTGAAGGGCCATCCGCTCTTCGCGCATGTCACCCTCACCCGTTCGGAGCGATCTCCGATCGCGGAGGTTGTCACGGATCTGTTGGAAGACCTGCCGTTCGAGCGCTAGCGGTGGCCGGACTTGAGGGGAATGCACCCGAATTATGGCGTGATTAAGATCACATAAGGCATCGTTTGGCTTTTCACGTGCGAATGGACTACGCGAAGGTGGGTCCGGAGCGCGTGACGCCAGGCGAGTTGGCATCAGGCGCTCACGGTGCGTAAGGGTCCGGATTGGTTACAGCCCGTCCGGACCCGGTCCCGCAAGGGGCGGCACCGTGTCCCTGTCCCCGACGAATGGATGACTTCGTGATCCGGCTGTGGCGCCGGGTCGGCATCATCCGAGCTGTGCTCGGCCTCGTGATCCTCGCGGGGCTGGTGGGCGGGCTCGTGATTGCCGGCTTGCAGACCCAGCACGACGCGCCCGTGGAACCGGTCAAGGCCGCTGGCGCCGCATTCCCGCTCTCTTCGTCGTCCGCGACGCCGTCCGTGTCGAGCCCGCCGGCCACCGCCGACGAGGCTGACGCCCTGGCCAAGGCCAAGGACGCCGCCGCCGACGCCTCGACGCAGGCCAAGGCGGCCGATGACGCCGCCCGCAAGAAGGCCGAGGAGGCCGCGAGCCGGTCGAACCAGCGCTCGGCCTCCGCGAGCGCCTCTCCGACGAGCAAACCGCCGACGAAGACACCCCCC
Organism: Dactylosporangium sp. NPDC051484; assembly: GCF_040689395.1. NCBI lineage: Bacteria > Bacillati > Actinomycetota > Actinomycetes > Micromonosporales > Micromonosporaceae > Dactylosporangium > Dactylosporangium sp. NPDC051484. Next base: position 70,265 of record NZ_JBFAZX010000008.1, read on the forward strand.
AAGTATCCGGTTCCCAGCTCCTGCAACGACTACTCGGGCCACAGGCAGACCGGCTGCTCCGTCCTGATCGGCGTCGGTTTCGGGCTTGACCAGATGCCCTGCCTGGACAAGCTCTGGACGAAAGAGAGCGGCTGGAACCCGCTGGCACACAACAAGAGCAGTAACGCTCACGGCATCCCACAGGCGCTTCCTGGCAACCAGATGGCCAAGTTCGGCGGCGACTGGTGGGATAACGCCGAGGTGCAGATCCAGTGGGGGCTGGATTACATCAAGAGGCGCTACAAGACTCCTTGCAACGCCTGGGCCCACAGTCAGTCGACCGGCTGGTACTAACACTCACGAAAGTCCGCGCCGGCGCGCCACGAACTTTCTGTGGCGGCGCCGGCGCGGAACTGCTACCACAGTGGCGTGACGATCGACCCTGGCCGGCAGTCCGACCCGACGCGCTTCGGCACCGAGGCGTTCTACGCCTCGATCGGGCGCGCGTTCTTGGCGATGTGCGCGTTCGTTCCGGTCCTGTTCCTCATCGAGGGCCTCGACAAGTGGTCCGGGCACAGTCTCGACCAGGCGGGCGGCATCCGCCCGCGCCGCCTCGACGGTCTCGACGGTATCGTCTTCGCACCGTTTCTGCACGTGAGCTTCGACCACGTGCTGTCCAACAGCGTCCCGCTGATCGTGCTGGGCACCTTCGTGCTGGCCGCGGGGGGCGCCCGGTTCTGGTTCACCACCCTCTTCATCGCCGTCGTCGCGGGCGTCGGGGTGTGGTTTCTGGGCTCACCCAACACGGTCGTGGTGGGTGCCAGCGGGGTGATTTTCGGGTATCTCGGCGTCATCCTCATGCGCGGGGTCGTCGAGCGCAGCTGGTGGCACATCGCGGTCGGCCTGCTGGTCGGACTGCTTTACGGTTGGCAGCTCATCGGCATGTTCCCGGGCGACCCGGGCGTCTCGTGGCAGGGTCACCTGTGCGGGTTCATCGCCGGGCTCGCCGCCGCGATCCTGTTCCGCCGTCGCCGCCCGAAACCCGTCGATCACGTCGAGCCACTGGCCCTCGGGCCGGACGTGTCGTAGCGTCTGGCGCATGCGGGAAGTTGACCTCGCCATCGTGGGCGCGGGACCGTCGGGGCTGTTCGCCGCCTACTACGCGGGATTTCGTGGCTTGTCCACTGCCGTGATCGACGCGCTGCCCGAGCCGGGCGGCCAGGTCACGGCGATGTATCCGGAGAAGATGATCTTCGACGTCGCCGGCTTCCCCGGCATCCGCGGCCGTGACCTGGTCGCCAACCTCGTCGAGCAGGCCGCGCAGTTCAACCCCGAGTATCTCCTCGGGGTGCGCGCCGAGGGGCTGTCCTATGTAGATGAGCGGCCCGTGCTGACGCTGTCCGACGGAGCGTCGCTGCGCTGCGGGGCGGTGCTCATCACCGGCGGCCTGGGCAGCTTCACCGCCCGCCCGCTGCCCGCCGCCGACGGCTTCGACGGCGAGGGGATCGTCTTCTTCGTACCTCACCTGGCCGATCTGGCCGGGCATGACGTCGTCATCGTCGGCGGCGGCGATTCCGCCTTCGACTGGGCGCTGGCGCTGCAGCCGATCGCGAAGTCGGTGACCCTGGTGCACCGGCGCGACAAGTTCCGCGCGCACGCCTCCACCGTCGCTCGGGTGCAGGCGCTGCCGGTCGAGATCGTGGTCAACGCCGAGGTCACCAAGCTGCACGGCGACGGGCGGGTCTCGGCGGTCGAGGTGGTGGGCCGCGGCGGCGAGGCGCGCACCCTCCCGGCGGACACGGTCGTGGCCGCGCTCGGCTTCACCGCCGACCTCGGCCCGCTCGCCGATTGGGGCCTGGAGCTCGACAAGCGTCACATCCGCGTCGACTCCACGACGGCCACCAACCTGCCGAGGGTCTTCGCCGCCGGGGACATCAGCGAGTACAGCGGGAAGGTCCGTCTCATCGCGGTCGGCTTCGGCGAGGCGGCCACCGCCGTCAATAACGCCGCCGTGATCATCGACCCTGCGGCGCACCTCTTCCCGGGACACTCCAGCGACAACGGCTGAACCGGGCCTCCGCCTACGGTTTGAGGCTCCCCGCCAGCTGCTCCAGCTGGCGCTCCTTCGCCTGGCCCACGATGATCACCGTGCGGCCGCCGCCGGCCTGCACGATCGCGCGCTCGCCCGGACGCCCCTGCGATAGGCGCTGCCACTGCCGGCCGGCAATCGTGACCTCGCCGTCGTCGCGGGCGCCCTTGCCGACGATCGCCGGCACGAGCTCGGCCGCCGGCATGGCGGTCTCCACGAGTTGCAGAGCGCCGTCATCCGGTGCGGTCATCCCGAGGCGCAGGACGCCGTCGGTGTGCGTCGCGGAGACGATCCGCCAGCCGCTCGGCAGTTGCTCCGGCTTGAGCAGCTCGAACTGCCCCGCGCGCTGGACCGAGCCGTAGACGCCGGTCGGGTCGACCACGGGTGGCGTCTCGTGCCCGAGGAAGCGGAAGAACCCGACGAGGAGGAACACCGGCACGATCAGGACCAGCATGGACAGCGCCATGTCCCGCGGGCGGCGGGTCTTGGTCTCGCGGGTCTGCTGTGTCGGAGTCACCACGGCTCCATCTTGACAGGCGATGCGGACCGTACGCCTGTCAGGATTGCTTGACGGGGGTTTTCTGTTACCGAACACACCCACGCAACGACGCGCGAGGAGTGCACGAAATGAATCGTGAGATGGACCGGAACCTGGCCCTCGACCTCGTACGGGTCACCGAGGCCGCGGCGATGGCCGCCGGCCGCTGGGTCGGCCGGGGTGACAAGAACGGCGGCGACGGCGCGGCCGTCGACGCCATGCGCCTGCTGATCAACTCGCTGCCCATGCGCGGCACGGTGGTGATCGGCGAAGGCGAGAAGGACAACGCGCCGATGCTCTACAACGGTGAGAGTGTCGGCGACGGCACCGGCCCCGAGGTCGACGTGGCGGTCGACCCGGTCGACGGCACCACCCTCATGAGCAAGGGCATGCCCAATGCCCTGGCCGTGCTCGCGGTGGCCGAGCGGGGCGCGATGTTCGACCCCTCCGCGGTCTTCTACATGGAGAAGCTCGCCGTAGGCCCGGACTGCGCCGACGTGGTGGACATCGAGGCCGGGGTCGAGGAGAACCTGCGCCGGATCGCGAAGGTGAAGCGATCCAGCGTCTCCGAGCTCACCGTCTGCATCCTGGACCGGCCGCGCCACCAGGAGCTCGTCCAGCAGGTCCGGCACACCGGCGCCCGGATTCGCTTCATCTCCGACGGCGACATCGCGGGGGCGATCAGCGCGGCCCGGGAGGTCAGCGAGACCGACGTGCTCATGGGCATCGGCGGCACCCCGGAGGGCATCGTGGCCGCGGTGGCGCTCAAGTGCATGGGCGGGGCGATCCAGGCGAAGCTGTGGCCGCGCGACGACGCGGAGCGGGAGAAGGCGATCGCCGCGGGCCACGACCTCTCGCGCGTGCTGCACACCGACGACCTGGTCAGCGGCGACAACATGTTCTTCTGCGCGACGGGCGTGACCAGCGGCGACCTGCTCAAGGGCGTGCGATACCGCTCAGGCGGCGCCTACACCCAGTCGATCGTGATGCGGTCGCGCTCGGGAACGATCCGCTGGATCGACTCGTTTCACCGCCTGGAGAAGCTGCGCGCGTACTCGCTCGTCGACTTCTCCTGACCGAACCCGTCCGGCCCGTCCCGCGCGTTCGCCGCGGGGCGCGCCGGACGGGTGGGTCAGGCGCTTCGCAGTGTCTCGCGGATGGCCTCGTCCAGCGGTGTCGCGCTCAGGCCGAACTCCGTGGTCACCCGCGAGGAGTCCATGACGAACGGCCGGGCGTGCTGGTATCGGATCTCCAGGAACTCCTTGGCCATCTTGTCGAACAGCGCCGCACCCCGCACCGCCAGCTGCGGATAGGCGCGCAGCCGCGGCGCGGGCAGCCCGGCGAGCTCGGCCACCCGGGTGAGCAGCCGCCGTGCGGTCGTCGGTGCCGGCGACGGCGTGTGCCAGGCCCGGCCCCAGGCGCGCTCATCCTTTGCCAGTTCGACGAGCGTGCGGGCGGCGTCGGCCGTGTACGTGTAGGTGTGCGGCACGTCCAGCGGCGCCGGCAGCCAGGCGGTCCTGCCCTGGCGCATGGCCGGCAGGGCCTGCCAGATCAGGGAGTACCGCGGTCCGATCCAGTCCGAGGAGCGCACCTCGAACGCGCGGACCCGCGAGGCGAGCGCGTCCTGCCACATCTTCGCCCGGACCAGCCCCTTGACGGTGGTCGCGGCCAGCGGCATGTCCTCGGTCATCGGCCTCGCGACCGGCCCGTAGCCGTACAGGTTCCCGGTGATCGCCAGCACCGCGTCGTTGGCCTCGGCGGCCCGCAGCAGCGCGTCGGCGATGGGCGGCCAGGCGGTCGGCCAGGCGTGGTACAGCGGGTTGGCGCAGTTGTAGATCACGCTCGCGCCCTTCACGATCCCCAGTAGCGCGGCCGCGTCGCCGGCGTCCGCCGCGACCCGGCTGACCAGCGGGTGCTCCGGCCCGCCGCCGCTGCGCGTGACGACGCGCACCTCCTCGCCAGTCTCCGCGACGCGCAACGCGATGGCGGTACCGACCGATCCGGCCCCGACGACGACCTGCATGACAGCCCCCTACTGCTCTAGTTGGAGAGCATCGCTCTCGATTTAGAGCATAGGGTGGTCTTGTGACGCCTTGCAAGAGCATTGCTCTCGAATTGGAGCGCGTGTGATGATGGCCGCATGAAGGCGAACTCGATCAGGGCCCGCGTCCGGGCGGAGATGACCGACGAGATCAAGGAGATCGCCCGCCGCCACCTGGCCACCGACGGCGCGAACCTTTCGCTGCGCGCCGTGGCCCGGGACCTGGGCGTGGTGAGCTCGGCGATCTACCGGTACTTCGCCAGCCGCGACGAACTGCTTACCGCCCTGATCCTGGACGCGTACAACGCGCTGGGCGGCTCCGCCGAAGAAGCCGAGGCAGCGGTACCGCGCGACGCCTACGCCGACCGCTGGCTCGCGGTAGCCGGCGCGATACGCGACTGGGCCGTGGCGCGGCCGCACGAGTACGCGCTCATCTACGGCAGCCCGGTCCCGGGCTATCACGCCCCCGAGGACACGGTCGTCGCCGCCACCCGAGCGGTCCGCGTGCTCGGCGGCATTCTGCAGGACGCGACCGTCGCCGGCGCGCTGGCCCCGAACGACGATCCGCCGCTACCGCCGGCCTCGTCCGCGGACGTGGCCCGGGTCGGCGCGATGATCGCCCCGGACGTGCCACCCACCACGATGGCGCGCGGCCTGTCCGCCTGGGTGGCCCTGTTCGGCCAGGTGAGCTTTGAGATCTTCGGCCAGCTGCGCAACACGATCAACCACCGCGACGAGTTCTTCGCGCACCAGATGCGCGCCCAGGCCCGCTACATCGGCCTGCCCACCTGACCCCGGCAGGCCCGAAGCGGACGCGCTCGTGACTGACCCGATGCGCTGCCACGCGTCGCCGTTCATGGCGCGGCGCAGACCCGGCCGGCGCCGCGCCGCGCGGCGAGGCCTGCTGCAACGGCCGTGCCCAGCACGACTGCCTGGCCCGTGCCACGACACGACCACGGGCCGGCCGCTCTGTGACGCGGTGCGGCAGCCACCCGCAGCCCGACCATCGCGGCCGGGCGTCGACGTCGTGCGCCGGCGAGACGAGTTGACGCGCGGTCAGGAGTCGGACGGCGTGAGCCGGGCGCGGGCCGCGTCGAGCCAGCGCTGGCAGATCGTCGCCAGCTCCTCGCCGCGCTCCCACAGGGCCAGCGACTCCTCCAGCGTCGAGCCGCCCGACTCCAGGCGCTCGACGACGGCGGCGAGCTCGGCGCGGGCCTGCTCGTATGTCAACGTCGAAGCCGTCTCGCCCGAACCTGGCTCGGCCATCTTCGGCTCGCTCACGCGGTTGACCCCTCTCCGGAAGACTCTCTGATCACACCGAACCACACGCCGACGTCGAAACCCAGAAAGGCGCTCGCGGGGACATCCTCAGCCTTCCACGGTCGCGGCCAGCGATCCCTCGGCCAGCCTGATGCGCAGCCGCTCCTTGGCGGACACCTCACCCGCCGCGCGCACCACGGCACCGCCCTCGCGCTGGACGATCGCATAGCCCCGCTGCAGGGTGGCCGACGGCGAGAGCGTGCGCAGCCGGGCGAGCGTGTGCTCGATCTCGGTGCCGGCCCGGTCGAGGCGGTGCGCGAGGTTGCGCGTGGCCCGGTCGCGCAGCGCGGCGACGTCGGCGGCGCGCACGTCAACCATGGTCAGCGGGCGGGCGATCGACGGGCGGGAGCGCAGCGCGTCGAGCCGGTGCTGCTCGCGGTCGAGCAGGCCGCGCAGCGACCGGTCGAGCCGCTGCTTGGCCTGGCCGATCAGGCGCAGCTCCTCGCCGAGGTCGGGCACGATGCGCTTGGCGGCGTCGGTCGGGGTGGAGGCGCGCACGTCGGCGACGTAGTCCACGAGCGGCACGTCGGTCTCGTGCCCGACCGCGGAGACGATCGGCGTGCGGCAGGCGAACACCGCCCGGCACAGGGCCTCGTCGGAGAAGGGCAGGAGGTCCTCGGTCGAGCCGCCGCCGCGCGCCAGCACGATGACGTCGACCGTCTCGTCGCGGTCGAGCACGGCGAGCGCGTCGATGATCTGCGGCACCGCGGAAGGACCCTGCACCGCCACGTTGATCACCCGGAAGTCGACCGTCGGCCAGCGCCGCCGCGCGTTGGTGAGCACGTCGCGCTCGGCGGCGCTGGCCCGGCCGGTGATCAGCCCGATGCGCCGCGGCAGGAATGGCAGGCGTCGCTTGCGCTCCCGGGCGAAGAGCCCCTCGGCGGCCAGCAGCTTCTTGAGCTGCTCCAGCCGCGCCAGCAGCTCGCCGAGGCCGACCTGGCGGATCTCGTCGGCGCGCAGGCTCAGGGTGCCGCGCGCGGCGTAGAACTCCGGCCGCGCGTGCACGATGATCCGCGCACCGTCGTTGAGGCCGGGCGCGCCGAGGTCGACCACGTCACGGTTGGTGGTCACGGTCAGGCTCAGGTCGGCCGACGGATCGCGCAGGGTGAGGAACACGGTGTTGGTGCCGGGCCGCCGGGTGATCTGCGCGACCTGCCCGTCCACCCAGATCCAGCCGAGCCGGCCGATCCACTGGCTGATCTTCTGGCTGACGACCCGAACCGGCCACGGCTGCTCACTCGTCGAGGCCGTCTCAGTCATGCCGTCACTCCGCTTCGCTCCGGACCGGTCACTGGACCCACCCTAAACACCGGGTACGACAGAAACGTCAGCCACGCAGGTACGTCAGCTCGCTTGGCAGCGGTGGCGACGTCAGCACGTACGATGGCGGGGTGACTGCTTCGAAGCGCGTCCTGCTCGCCAAGCCCCGCGGCTACTGCGCCGGTGTGGACCGCGCGGTCCAGACCGTGGAAGAGGCGCTGAAGCTGTATGGTGCGCCGATCTACGTGCGCAAGGAGATCGTCCACAACAAGCACGTGGTCAGCACCCTGCAGGCCAAGGGCGCGATCTTCGTCGAGGAGAACGAAGATGTCCCCGAGGGCGCGATCGTGGTCTTCTCGGCCCACGGCGTCGCGCCGGAGGTCCACGAGCAGGCCAAGGCCCGCGCCCTGCGCGCCATCGACGCCACGTGCCCGCTGGTCACGAAGGTCCACCAGGAGGCCCGCCGCTTCGCCGCCGACGACTACGACATCCTGCTGATCGGCCACGAGGGCCACGAGGAGGTCATCGGCACCACGGGCGAGGCGCCCGCGCACATCCAGCTGGTCGATGGCCCGGACGGCGCCGACAAGGTCACGGTCCGTGACCCGTCGAAGGTGGTGTGGCTGTCGCAGACCACGCTCTCGGTCGACGAGACCCTGGAGACGGTGGCCCGCCTCAAGCAGCGCCTGCCGCTGCTCATGTCCCCGCCGAGCGACGACATCTGTTACGCCACGTCCAACCGCCAGGACGCGGTCAAGGCGATGGCCCCCAACTGCGACATCGTCCTGGTCGTCGGCTCGCAGAACTCGTCAAACTCGCAGCGCCTGCGCGAGGTGGCGGTCGACGCCGGCGCGCGGGCCGCCTACCTGATCGACTACGCGAGCGAGATCCAGAACGAGTGGCTGGCTGGCGCCACGACGGTCGGCGTGACCTCTGGCGCCTCCGTGCCCGAGGAGCTCGTCATGGAGGTCCTGGACTTCCTGGCCGCCCGTGACTTCGCCGACGTGGCCGAGATCACGACGGCGCAGGAGAAGCTGGTCTTCTCGCTGCCGCAGGAGCTCAAGCGCGACATGAAGGTCCAGGCCGCCGCCCGGGCCGCCGAGGTCGCGAAGACCCTGAACTGACCGAGTCGCTCGTCGGGATCCGCGGCTTCACCGGCCCGGTTCCATTTCCACCGCTTCGCCCGCGGATCAGTGCGCCGGGCCCGGGCGCCTTCACCCCGCGATATTCCAGCGGATTGGCGGGCGTCGGGCCCGGACCTCCGTGCGCCGGGCGATTCCCGCGGATCAGCGCGCGGTGGCGATCACGCTGACCGGCGGGTCGCCGTACCGGTACAGCGTGTCGACCACGACCCGAAGTCCCGGATTGGCCCGCACCCGGTCGTAGCTGCGGTCCTTGATCCGGTCTCGATCGAATTCGATGCGCTCTGGGCTGCCCGGCTCATACCGCACCCAGGTCTCCTCCCCGATCATCGGGCCCGCGGTGCCCCGCAGCTTGACCTTGATCGAGGCCTCGAAGGCCGCCGCGTCGTCGGGATAAACCCGGACGCGCACGGTGTAGCGCGCGGCGCGCGTGTTTCCGTGGGCATCGACGTTTTGCAGGCCGAAATCGACGTGCACGATCTCCCCGCGAGCGGTGAGCGCATTGGCGCCGGGTTTCCGGCCAAATCCGAACATGCGCGTGACGCTAGATCCCGCGCCGCCCTCATTCGATCACGTCCCCGACACACCCGAGTACGCCGGCCGACACAACCACTACCTTGCTCCATTTGCGCCGACATTTCCCCGCCGCCTGGACCGTGCGGCGGCGACCCGACGGTCACTAAGACGGGTCCTCGCGGAGGGCGGCGAGCATGGCCTCGTATTCGCTGTCGACCAGCTCCGGGGCCTGGAGCTGGCGCGGGGTCGCCTCGACCTGCGGGGGCGCGGGCAGCTCCTCGGCGCTCAGGCCGAACTCGGCCAGCTTGCGGGCGCTGACCAGGACCCTGGCCTCCAGAGAGCCCACGGCTCGGTTGTACGACGACACGGCCGTCGACAGCGACGTGCCGACCTTCGACAGGTGCTCGCCCATGGTGCTCAGGCGCGCATACAGCTCGCGGCCCGTCTGGTGGACGGCCAGGGCGTTGGACGTCAGGGAGTCCTGGCGCCACGCGTAGGCGATGGTGCGCAGCAGCGCGACCAGCGTGGCGGGTGTGGCGAGGACCACGTTGCGGGCGAAGGCGTGCTCGAGCAGGGCCGGGTCGTGCTGGAGGGCCGCGTCCAGGAATGTGTCGGCGGGGACGAACAGGACCACGAACTCGGGGGCCGGCTCGAAAGCCGACCAGTACGACTTCGCGGACAGCGCGTCGACGTGGGCGCGCAGGTGGCGGGCGTGCTGGGTCAGGCGGGCCGTGCGGGCCTGCTCATCGGGGGCCTCCAGCGCCGACAGGTATCCCTCCAGGGGCGCCTTCGCGTCCACCACCACCTGGCGGCCCCCGTGCAGGCGCACGACCAGGTCGGGGCGCACCACGCCGGCGTCCGTGGCGGCGCTCACCTGCTCCTCGAAGTCGCAGTGCTCGAGCATCCCGGCGGCCTCGACGATGCGGCGCAGCTGGTGCTCGCCCCAGCGGCCGCGGACCGTGGGGGCGCGCAGGGCGGAGACCAGGCGATGGGTCTCGGTGCGCAGCTCGCCGGAGACCTCGTGCATGGCGCGCACCTGCTCGCGCAGCGACTCGTAGGCGCCAACGCGGTCGCGCTCCAGCTCCGCCACCCGCCGCTCGTATCGCAGCAGCGCCTCGTGCAGCGGCGTCACCGCGTCGGCCACGGCGTCCTGGGTCTGGCCGCGGGCCTCAAGGGTCAGGCTGCGCAGCGACGCCTCCAGGCGCGCCTCACCGTCGCGGGTCGCTTGCAGCGTGGCCTGCAGTTTTGCCAGGTCGATGGCGGAGCGTGACCGAGCGACGTACCAACCGAGGGCGGCGCCGGCCAGGAGGCCGATGAGCAGCAGGAGGAGATCCACGGTATTCAGCATGCCGTAGAGGCATGACAGAAACCGGTACCGTCGAGGGGCATGGGTTCCTCGTCCTGGTGGGAGTGGTGACGGTGTTCGGCTTCGGGCGCAGGAAGCGCGAGGCGCAGCAGCTGGCCGATGCGCGGGAAGAGGGGCTTCGGTGGTATGAGCGCCTCGGCGGGCAGCTGATGAACCTCTCCGGCGACGAGCCGGCGGTCAAACAGGCACTGGTGGACGCGAGCGAGCGGTACAACGCCGCTGGTGGGCAGCTGGAGCGGGCGACGAGCGTGAAGCAGTATGACCTCGCTCGCGAGACCTCGCTGGAGGGGCTCGCCTACATCCGGGCGGCCCGCACCGCGATGGGCCTCGACCCAGGGCCCGACCTTCCGCCGCTGGCAGGCGCGCGAGCGGGGCAGATCACCAAGGAGCGCGAGATCGCCGTCCAGGGGCACACGTATCGCGCCAGCCCCCAGCCCGGCAACACGACCCCCTACTACTACCCGGGCGGCGCGGTCGCGGGCCGCGGTGTCCCGGCCGGTTGGTATTCCGAGCCCTGGTGGAAGACGGCCCTCGTCGCCGGCGCGTGGGGCATCGGCTCGGTCCTGGTCTTCGACGCGCTGTTCAACTCGAGCTGGGGCGACCACGGCTACGACGCCGCGTACAACGCCGGCTTCGATCAGGGCCTGGACCAGGGCTACGACCAAGGCTTCGACCAGGCCTTCGACCAGAGCGACGGCGACTTCGACGGCGGCGACGGCGGAGACTGGGGCGACTCGGGCTTCGGCGACATGGGCGACTTCGGCGGCGACTTCTAAGGCCGGGGACCGGGCGCTGCAGGAGCCCGAACCCCATCGGCGCGCAAGACCGAGGAGGACCAGCACAGGCCCGGTGCCAAGAGCCTCAGTAGCGGCGCGCCCCGCGGAATGCCTGCTCGGCCAGGGCCAGGTCCGACGCCGCGGCGCGGGCGAACGGGCTCGCCGGGCCGAGGAGCTCGGCGTAGACGGTCTGGGCCGCGCGGTATTCGGTGATGGCCTCGTCCAGCCGGCCCAGGTCGTGCAGCACGCTCGCGAGGCGGTGGCGCGAGACGGCCGTGTCGAGGTGGACCGGGCCCAGCAGGCGCAGCCGGCTGCCGAGGACCGCCCGGTGCTCGGCCTCGGCGTCCGGGAGCCGGCCCGCGTTGTGCAGCGCCGACGCGAGCAGGCTTCGGCTCATGAGCGTGTCGCGATGCTCCGGGCCGAGCAGCTGGGCCCGGGCGTGCATGACCGTGCGGTGCTCCTCGATCGCCCGGTCGAGCTCGCCCATGTCCTGGTAGACCTTGGCGAGGTTGCTGCGCGAGATCAGCGTCTCCTGGTGGTTGGCGCCCAGCACGCGCGTGCGTGACTCCAGGACCCGCTGGTGCTCGGCCTCGGCCCGGGTCAGGTCGCCCAGCTGGTGGTAGATCGTGGCCAGGTGGCTGCGGCTGGTCAGTGTGTCCGGGTGGTCCTCGCCGAGGATGCGCACCCGCGCGGTGAGCGCCTCGTCACACTCGACGAGGGCCTCGGCCAGCCGGTCCAGGTCGCGCAGGACGGTCGCGTGCTGGTCGCGGGCGGTGAGCGTGTCCGGGTGGTCCCAGCCGAGGGCGTGGGCGCGGGCGTCGACGATTTCGCGGTACGCCTCCTCGGCCTCCTGGAGCTGCCCGCGCCAGTGCAGGTCGGTCGCGCGCTGCCAGGTCGCGGAGTCGTCGTAGACGGGGGGTGCGGGGGAGGGGCGGCGCCGAGGCTCCGGGGCCGGCCACCCGACCGGGTCGGGCTCGTCGTAGAGGGCGGAGGAGGTCATGTGCGAGTACTCGTCGTCGTCGTCCTCGTAGGCCGGCTGCTGGACGGGGATCGAGATCGGCGGCGGGGGAAGCGGCGGCTGGGGTGGGGCGGCCGGGCGGCTCGGGATCCGCACGGGCTCGAACACGTCCGGCTCGTCGAGAACCTCGGCCGGCACGTCGATCGGGGACTCGTGGTCGCGCCGGCGCAGCTCGTGGCGCAGCGAGACGATCGCCTCGGAGATGGCGCCGGAGGGGTCGCCGATCCGCCACGCGACCACGGCCACAGGCCGGTCCAGCGTGATGCTCAGCTGCCGGACGGAGCTCAGGATCGAGTCGTCCGGGGCAGCGTTGACGATGACCAGCGCCGCCTGGAACACCGCGGTCGGGCCGACCAGCAGCGCCTGCAGGGTCGCCTGCATGCGCGCGATGGAGAAGCCGGTGCCGGCCCGGATGTCCACGATGATGTGCGCCTCGGACATGGCGATGGGGCCGAGGAAGTACCCGAAGACGGGCTGCAGCTTCTGCCCCTCGCGCCCGGCGGCCTCGTAGAGCGCGGCGTTGGCGCCCTCGTGGTAGGCGATCGCCTGCGGGGCATGGCCGCGGATCAGCTGCACGAACCGGTCATGGGCGCCCTCGGCGTCGCCGGCCTGCTGGGCCTGGCCGGCGGAGGCGAGCCGATCGTCACGGTCACCGGAGCGGACCACGATCGCGCCGCCGGACAGCCCCGCCAGCCCGACCAGCACGCCCGCCCCCACCAGGGCCGCGGCGCCGGCGGTGCTGCGGAACTGCACCGTCGTCAGCACGCCCAGGGCGACCAGGACGAGCCCGACGAACACGACGAGAAATCGGGTCTGGCCACTCCACCGTCCGCCAGTCATCGGTCCTCTTCACTCGCGACGTTCGACCCCGAGGAACCTCCGACGTGCAGACCCGAGAACCTCCCGAAGATCACTGCGGGCGACAAGCCGAGATCCATAGCGTGACGCGAATCCTCCCACGAACCGTGGCGTCCACGGTAGATCGACGCAGCCGAGTCCGCCGTTCATGCCGGTCGGCCAAGGGGGCTGTCAATTACCCGACACTCACAGCAGCGAGTCGCGCCACTGCTCGTGCAGCTCCGCGTAGTGCCCGCCGCCGTGGATCAGGGCGGACGGCGGCCCGTCCTCGACGATGCGCCCGCCGGACATGACCAGCACCCGGTCGGCGATCTCCACCGTGGACAGCCGGTGCGCGATCACCAGTGCCGTCCGGGATGCCAGGATCGTGCGCAGCGCCTGCTGGACCTGCCGCTCGCTCGGGATGTCCAGCGACGACGTCGCCTCGTCGAGAATCAGCACCGCGGGGTCGGCCAGGAAGGCCCGCGCGAAGGCCACGAGCTGGCGCTGCCCGGCCGAGAGCCGGCCGCCGCGCTTGCGCACGTCGGTGTCGTATCCGTCGGGCAAGGCGCGGATGAACGCGTCCGCGCCGATCGCGGTCGCGGCCGCCTCGACCTCGGCGCGCGAGGCCCCCGGCCGGCCGAAGGCGATGTTGGCGGCGACGGTACCGGAGAACAGGTAGTTCTCCTGCGTCACCATCACGATCGCGCGGCGCAGGTCGTCCTCGGCGAGCGAGCGCAGGTCGACGCCGTCGAGCGTGACGCTGCCCCCGGTCGGGTCGTAGAACCGGGCCACGAGCTTGGCCAGCGTTGACTTCCCCGCACCGGTCGCGCCGACCAACGCGACCGTCTGCCCGGCCGGCACGAACAGGTCGAGCGCCGGCAGCACGGGCCGCCCGGCGTCGTAGGCGAACGAGACGCCGTCGAACGTCAGCTCGCCGCGCGGGTCGGCCAGGCGCACCGGCGAGCGCGGCTCGGGCACGGCCGGCTGCTCGTCGAGCACCGCCGCCAGCTTCTCCAGCGCGGCGGTGGCCGACTGCAGCGTGTTGTAGAACTGCGACAGCTCCTGCATCGGCTCGTAGAAGCGGCGCAGGTACAGCAGGAACGCCGCCAGCACACCCACCTCGGTGCGCCCGTGCAGCACCCGCCAGCCGCCGTAGGTCAGCACCACCGCGATGGAGACGTTGCCGACCACCTTGATGGCCGGCGAGTACGTCGCGACGAGCCGCTGCGCGTGCAGGCTCGCCCGCCGGTAGTCGCCGTTCACCGCGGCGAAGATCTCGTCGTTGCGCCGCTCGCGGCGGAAGGCCTGCACCGCGCGGATGCCGCCGAGGGACTCCACGAAGTGGATGATGACCAGCGCGATCGTCTCCCGGGTCCGGCGATACGCCCGCGCGCTGGCCCGCTGGAACCAGCGCGACAGCAACAGCAGGAACGGGAACGACACCAGCGTGACCAGCGCCAGCGGCGGGTCGAGCCAGAGCAGGATGCCGGCCACGGACAGCACCGACAGCGCGGCGAGCACCAGGTCGTCGAGGGCGCCGTCGACGAGCTCGGAGATGTTGTCCACGTCGCTGGTGAGCCGCGCGATGACCCGGCCCGAGGTGAACCGCTCGTGGAAGCTGATGGACAGCCGCTGCAGGTGGTCGTAGACGCGGGTGCGCAGGTCGAGCAGCACGGCGTTGCCGACCCGGCCGGACATCGCCAGGAACGCCCGCCGCGTGCCGAACTCCAGCACGGTGGCCAGCCCGAACAGCGCGGTCACGAGCACGAGCGTCGGCGGGTGACCGATGCCCCGGTCGATGCCCAGCTTCACCAGATACGGCCCGGCCATCCCGGCGAGATTCTGGGCCAGCAGCAGCGCGACGAGCGCGGCGATCGCCAGGCGGTGCGGGCGCAGCAGCGAGCCCAGTAGCCGCCGGCTCGCGACGCGCCGCGTCGGGTCGGGCTCCTCCGTCGCGGTGCCCCGCCACCGCTGGACATCAAGCATCGACGACATCCTGCCGGGCGAGCACGTCCCGGTAGCCGGGGCACGAGGCGAGCAGCTGTGAGTGGGTCCCGATCGCGACGAGCCGGCCGCCGTCGAGGAACGCGACGCGGTCGGCCAGCGCGATGGTCGAGGGCCGGTGGACCACGAGCAGCGCGGTGGTCCCGGCGAGCACCGTGGACAGCGCGGACTCGACCAGCGCCTCGGTGTGCACATCGAGCGCGGACAGCGGGTCGTCCAGCACCAGGACCCGTGGGCGGCCGAGCACCGCCCGGGCCAGGGCGAGGCGCTGCCGCTGCCCGCCGGACAGCGACAGGCCCTGCTCGCCGATGCGGGTGTCCAGGCCCCACGGCAGGTCGTAGGCGAAGCGCGCCTGCGCGATGTCCAGCGCCTCGGCGATCTCCGCATCGCTGGCGTCGGCGCGGCCCAGGGTGAGGTTCTCCCGCACGCTCATCGAGAACAGCGTCGGGTCCTCGAACGCGGTGCCGACGATGCGCCGCAGCGAGTCGAGCCCGATGTCGCGCACGTCGTGCCCGTCGATGGTGATGCTCCCGGCGTCCACGTCATACAGCCGCGGCACCAGCGACACCAGCGTCGTCTTGCCGCTGCCGGTCACCCCGACGACCGCCACCGTCTCGCCCGGCTCGACCTCCAGGTCGATGCCGCGCAGCACCGGCCTGCCCGGCTCGTAGCCGAACTCGACGCCCTTGAAGCGCAGCCGCCCCTCCACCGTGGACAGCGAGACCGCGCCGGGGCGGTCCGCGATGGACGGCTGGGCGTCCATGACCTCGTAGATGCGCCCGGCCGCGCTCATCGCCTCCTGCGCGTTGGCGACGATCCAGCCCAGGATGTCGATCGGCCAGACCAGCATCACCTGCAGCGCGACGAACGCGACCAGCGTGCCGACCGTCAGCCGTCCCTCGGAGACCGCGACGGCTCCGGCGACGAGCACCACCGCGAGCGTGACGTTGGGCACCAGGTCGAACTGTGACAGCGTGCGCGCCACCATCCGGCTCTTGCCGACGCCGAGGTCGTGCACGTGCCGCGCGCCGCCGGCGAACTGCGCGCTCATGTGGTCGCGCCGGCCGAACGCGCGGATCACCCGGATGCCCTGCGCCGACTCCTCGATGCGGGTGGTCAGGTCACCGAGGGAGTCCTGCAGCTCGCGTGAGGCGGCGAAGTATCGCCCGGTGAACCGGCGCGCGATCAGAAACAGCGGGATCGCGCTGAGCGCCACGAACACGCCCAGTGGCCAGTACAGGTGGATCAGCAGCACGGACACCGCGATGTACGTGGCGAGGTTGAGCACGAAGAAGAACAGCCCGAACGACAGGAACCGCCGGATCGAGGACAGGTCGGCGGTGGCCCGCGACAGCAGCTGCCCGGACTGCCAGCGATCGTGGAACTCGACCGGCAGGCGCTGCAGATGCGCGTAGAGGTCCTCGCGCAGCCGGGCCTCCATGCCGACCGAGGACGCGGACTGCGCCCAGCGACGGATGAAGCTCAGCGCGCTCTCGCAGATGCCGAGCGCGACCGCGAGCGCGCCGAGCAGGAACAGCCCGCGGGTGTCGCCGTGGCGCACCGGCCCGTCGACCACGCGCTGGATGAGCAGCGGGATGGCCAGGCTCGCGGCGGTGGAGAGCACGGCGGCGACCATCGACCAGGCGGTGAGCGTGTAATACGGCTGCAGGTAGACCCGCATGCGCCAGAGGGCGTGGGCCCGGCCCTGGATGCGGGTGGACCGCCGCGCCTCGGCGGGCGCGGCGGTCGTCGGCATAGGTCAAACGTACGTGCGAATCACATCGGCGCCAACCGATATTCAGATGGCTTCGTGATCGAGCAGCCACCGCTTGACCGGCACGCCCCAGCGGAACCCGCCGAGCGTGCCGTCCAGTCGCAGCACCCGGTGACACGGCACGAACAGGGCCGCCGCGTTGCGCGCGCACGCCATCGCGGCCGCCCGCACCGCCGCCGGCCGCCCCGCCCGCGCGGCGAACTCGGTATAGGTGACCGGCGCCCCGGCCGGCACCTTGCGCAGCACCTCCCACGCGTGGTTGAGGAACTCGCCGCTGTGCTGCCGCACGGGCACGTCGTCGATCGCCGTGAGGTCACCGTCCACATAGGATTCGAGCGCCTTCGACGGCAGGCCCAGTCGCCCGCGATGCTCCGGGTGCCCGGTCAGCCTGGCTGTCGCCGGCGTCAGGATCGCCAGCTCGCGCACGTCGCTCGTCCAGCCGCTGGCCAGCACGGCCTCGTCCGCGTCGACGATCATCGTGAAGGGACCGGCGGGGGTGTCGGCCGTCGTGTAGTACGTGCTCACTGCATCCTCCAGAGTCGGATCACGGCGTAGGAACGCCAGGGCCGCCAGCGCTCGGCGTGCGCGGCCAGGGTCTTCGGTGTGTCGGGCAGCCCGGCGGCCCGCGCGCCGCGCAGCACCCCCAGGTCGGTCGGCAGGAACGAGTCCGGGTCGCCGAGGGCACGCATCGCGGTGTACTGCGCGGTCCAGTCCCCGATCCCGGGCACCGCCCGGAGCCGCTCGACGGTCTCCGCGCGGTCCTCGCCGCCGTCGAGGTCGAGATCGCCCGTGGCCACCGCGGCGGCCAGCGCGCGTAGCGTGCGCCGGCGCGACTCGGGCATCGAGAACGCCTCGTCCGGCCGGGTCAGCAGCTCCTCCGCGGTCGGGAACAGCCCGGCGTCGGCGGCGATCAGCCTGCGCAGCACCGTGCGCGCCGCGGCGACCGAGATCTGTTGCCCGACGACGGCGCGCACCGCGATCTCGAAGCCGTCGCTCGCGCGGGGCACGCGCACCCCCTCCTCCTTGAGCACCACGGGCGCGAGGGCGGGGTCGGCGCCCAGCACCGCGTCCACGGCGACCGGGTCGGCGTCGAGGTCGAACAGCCGCCGGCAGCGCGCCACCGCGGGTGCGAGGTCGCGCACGTCGGCCAGGTGCAGGGTGGCCGCGACATGGCCGGCGCGCGGCACGAGCGTGGCGCGCCCGGCGCCGTGCGGAAGGCGGAGATTGCGGTGGTACCCCTCGTCGTCGACCGCGTCTATGCCGTCGACCGCTCGGTCACGCAGGAACGACAGCAGCGACTCGGCGTGCAGCGGCGCACGGAACGGCAGCCGCACCGAGATCACGCCCTCGTCCCGCGACGCCCAGTCTGCCTCGATGGGGCGCGTGGGCCGGCCCGGACCAGGCGCCGGCCGGGAGCGCCGGGCGCGCAACTGCGACGGCGTGCGCCCGTAGATCTCGCGGACCGTGTCGTTGAACTGCCGTACGCTGCCGAAGCCGGCCGCGAAGGCGATCTCGGCGAGTCCGAGCCCGGTGGTCTCGATGAGCACCCGCGCGGTCTGCGCGCGCTGCGCCCGGGCCAGCGCCAGCGGGCCGGCACCCACCTCCGCGGTGAGCATCCGGTGCAGGTGTCGCTCGGTGTAGCCGAGCCGGCCGGCGAGCCCCGGCACGCCGTCGCGGTCCACCACGCCGTCGGCGATGAGCCGCATGGCGCGCCCGACCACGTCGCCGCGCACGTCCCAGTCGGGCGAGCCCGGCGCCGCGTCGGGCCGGCAGCGCAGGCAGGCCCGGTAGCCCTCGCGCTGCGCGGCCGCGGCGGTCGGCAGGAATCGCACGTTCTCCGCCTTCGGCGTGATCGCCGGGCAGGACGGCCGGCAATAGATCCTGGTCGACTTGACCGCGGTGACGAACACGCCGTCGAAGCGTGAGTCACGGCTGGTCGCCGCCTTGCGGCAGGTTTCGAAGTCGAGTTCCACGACTCCATCCTGCCCCGTCCGCGGGGCAGCGACTGGCGGTTTTCGGACCCGAATGCTCCGTCGCCTCGACCGCCTACTGTGGTGGCCACCGAACACGCGGAACACGAGACGGAGGCGCCGATGAGCGAGAACGAGTCCGGCCCTGAGACCGGTGAGGGCCTCGCGCCGGCCGGCTATGGGCTGTCGGGCCGGCTGTCCACCGCCGAGCCGAACGTCGCCACGATGTACGGCGAGCACGGCGAGACGATCTACGCGATCGACACGGATGGCGGCGGCACCGCCGACATCGTCGCGTACGACGACGACAGCGACGGCCGGGTCGACCGCTACGCGATCGACACCGATGGGGACGGCACGCTCGAGACCGAGCTGCGCGACCTCGACGGCGACGGCCGGATCGACGCCGTGTTCATCGACACCGACAACGACGGCGACAAAGACGTGGCGGCGCTGGACACCAACGGCGACGGCCGGTCCGACCGGGTCGTGGCCGATCTCGACAACGACGGCAACATCGACACCGACGTGCGCGACACCGACCACGACGGCGTCGCCGACTATGTTGCCCGCGACGTCGACGGCGACGGGCGTCGTGACTACACCATCACCGATGGTGACCACGATGGGCGATTCGAGACGGTGCGGTACGACGACCCGGAGAACGACCCGCAGGCATGACTTCACGCCAGAACCCGGAGCGTGAGGTGGGCCGCGCGACGCCGTGCAGGTGGAGGACTGACGGCGCACGCGGCCCAGGGGGTAGGTGGACCGGGCACAGGGGGAACCGTCCGGGCCACCGACGGAAAGGTGCGGATCCCGGGTGGTTTCCGTTACACCTCCCGCCGTCCCGTCAGTGCGCGCCGCGCTGGGTCAGCCACCGCGCGCCGAAGCCGACGAGCTCACGCTGGCGCATCAGGCGGGCGATACCGGCACCGACCGGGCCCGTCCGTTCGCCGCCGGTGATCTCCGCGAAGTCCTTGCCGAGCGGCTCGAACAGCGACGTGTCGTCGGCGAGCTCGCGATACGCCACCCAGCGCCGCACTCCGTCGACCAGCATGGGCGATCCCTGCCGCAGGTACCGCCTGGGCACCTCGGCCCGGTACTCGGCCAGGTGCAGCGACGTGTTGTTGTCGTGCCCGACGCCGAGCAGCAGCACCCAGGCGTCCACCTCGTAGAGCCGGGCGAGCGGCGAGCCTTCGCCGAGCCCGTCGTCGAGCTCGTGCCCCTCGGTGATGCGCGCGGCCAGCGGCCCGAGCGCGGCGAAGGAGACCGTCGGGTGTGCGCTGCGCTGCACGCCGGGGAAGGAGCGGAAGCACTCGACGATCGCCCCCATGTACACGGTCGGCGTCGTGCGCGGGTCGTACGCCGGCGTCTCGGCGCGGATGGTCTCCCACCAGTCCGGTGGCACGGGCGGGTTGCCCCAGTCCGCGGGCTCCGTCAGGTGCCGCGAGTGGGTCGGCATGACGAGCGTGCCGTCCGGCCCGATCGCCCGCAGCAGCGCGAGCACCACGGCCTGGGCGCCGCCCGCCACCCAGCCGAGCCGGGACAGCGACGAGTGGGTAATGACCGTCGCGCCTTCCGGCAGGCCGAGCTCGCGCAGCTGCCGCGCGATCCCGTCGACGGTGCCCGGGCGGGTCGAGCGGGCCACCGCATCGGCTTCCATGCATCCATAATGTCGCCATGACGCAGTGGACGCTGTCCGGGTTCGGTGACGAGATCGACGCGGATCCTGTGGTACAGCTGCAGGTGCTTTCGGCTCTTGGCGCTGCGCACGTCGAGCTGCGCAGCGGCTGGGGCGTCAACGTGGCCGACATGTCCGACGAGGACGTCGCGCGGCTGGCGGACCTGCTGGCACGGCACCGGATGGGAGTCTCGGCGATCGCGTCGCCGATCGGCAAGACCGGCGTCTACGACGACCCGGACACCGAGCTGCGCCGGCTGGAACGCGTGGTGGCGGTCGCGCGGCGGCTCGACGCGCCGTTCGTGCGGCTGTTCTCCTTCTACCGCCCCGACGGCGTCGACGTCGCCGCGACCCGCGACACGGTGCTGCGCCGGATGCGCGCGTTCGCCGACGTCGCCGAGCGCGAGTCGGTCGTGCTGGTGCACGAGAACGAGAAGGCCATCTACGGCGACGTGCCCGAGCGGGTGCTCGACCTGGTCGAGTCGGTCGGCTCGCCGGCCCTGCGCGTGGCCTGGGACAACGCCAACTTCGTGCAGGTCGGCGTGCGCCCGTTCGCCGACGGCTACGCGATGCTGCGCCCGTACGTGGAGTATCTGCAGGTCAAGGACGCCCGTGCGGCCGACGGCACGGAGGTGCCGGCCGGACACGGCGACGGCGAGCTGCGCGAGACCCTGACCGCCCTGCGCGACGACGGCTGGACCGGCTTCGCCTCGCTGGAGCCACACCTGGCCGACCCGTCCCGCCCGGACGTGCTGACCGGCCCCCGCCGCTTCGGCGAGGCCGCCCGGGCCTTCGCCGCCCTCGCGGCGGAACTGGGCATCCACCTGGCCTGACAGTGAGGATGTAGGTGAGTCCCGCGCTGGTAGGAGACCGCGACGTGGACGCAGGGGCGCGCAGCGCGGCAAAGGTGGCCGCGGAGCGGGCATGGGGGGCTCCGGGGTGGGAACCCCCCGGCAGCGCCCGAGCGAAGCGAGCGCCAGGCTGGAAATCGGCCTGGCGTGCCCCGCGCCGAAGGCGCCCGCAAGAAAGGGCGAGTGCTGCGCGAAGCGCGGGTAGGAGACCGCAACCAGGACGCAGGGGCGCGCAGCGCGGCAGAGGTGGCCGCGGAGCGGGCATGGGGGGCTCCGGGGTGGGAACCCCCCGGCAGCGCCCGAGCGAAGCGAGCGCCAGGCTAGAAACAGCATTGCGTAAGCTGACGTGTCGTGGCACTCAGCATCGGCATCGTCGGCCTGCCCAACGTGGGCAAGAGCACCCTGTTCAACGCCCTGACCAAGGGGGACGCGCTCGCCGCGAACTATCCGTTCGCGACCATCGAGCCCAACGTCGGCGTCGTCGGGTTGCCCGACGGGCGGCTCGGGCGGCTGGCCGAGCTGTACGGCTCGCAGAAGGTCATTCCGGCGCCGGTGTCGTTCGTCGACATCGCCGGGCTGGTGCGTGGGGCCTCGAAGGGGCAGGGGCGCGGCAACGCGTTCCTTGCGAACATCCGTGACGCGTCGGCGATCTGCCAGGTGGTGCGTGCGTTCTCCGACCCTAACGTCGTGCACGTCGACGGCAAGGTCTCGCCGCGCGACGACATCGAGACGATCAACACCGAGCTGATTCTGGCCGACCTGCAGACCATCGAGAAGGCGCTGCCGCGGCTGGAGAAGGAGGCGAAGGTCCGCAAGGAGCGGGCCGCCGCCGCCGCCGCCGCGAAGGCCGCGGGCGAGCTGCTCAACGAGGGCAACACGCTGTACGCGGCCGGGTTCGACGTCTCCGAGCTCGGCGAGCTGCACCTGCTGACCGCGAAGCCGTTCCTGTACGTGTTCAACGTGGACGAGGCCGGCCTCGCCGACCCCGCGTTCCTCGACGAGCTGCGCGCGCTGGTCGCACCGGCCGAGGCCATCTTCCTCGACGCGAAGATCGAGTCGGAGCTCACCGACCTCGACGAGGACGAGGCCCTTGAGCTGCTGGCCTCCATCGGCCAGCCGGAGCCCGGCCTGCACCAGCTGATCCGGGTGGGCTTCCGCACGCTGGGGCTGCAGACGTACCTCACCGCCGGCCCGAAGGAGGCCCGCGCCTGGACGATCCCGATCGGCGCCACGGCCCCTGAGGCCGCGGGCGTCATCCACTCGGACTTCCAGCGCGGCTTCATCAAGGCCGAGGTGGTCTCGTTCGACGACCTGATGGCGGCCGGCTCGATGAACGCGGCGAAGGCGGCCGGCCGGGTCCGCATCGAGGGCAAGGAGTACGTCATGCAGGACGGCGACGTCGTGGAGTTCCGCTTCAACGTCTAGTCTTGCTTTTTAACCTTTGTTGGCCTTGGGCCGGGCCGTCGCAGTGTCGTGAGTGGACATAGAGACGGCCTTCGGTGATCATGTCGTCTCGCCAAAGAAGAACATGACTTCCAACCGAAGGCCGTGATGATCAGTGTGCCCGACCCCGCTGGCCGCGTCGAGTCGCTGCGGCGACTCGCGGGTTTCCGGGACGAGTTCTACGCCTGCCTGACCCGCCGTGCGGACGCCCTGTTCGAGCTGACCGAGGCTGTGTTGTGCGCCGACGGGCCGGTGGGCAGTCTGGCCGGGCTGAGTCTGACCGCCAAGCATCGCCGGGGCCATGGGGCGTTGTACGACGCGGTCAACCAGGGCCGGGTCGAGCTGGGCCGGCTGCGCCGGGCGGTGGCCGTGTTGCCGGTCCCGCTCGCAGGTGGTGGGAGGATCGTGCTGGCGGTGGACGTGTCACCGTGGCTACGGCGGGAAGCGCACACGAGTCCGCAGCGGCTGTACTGCCACGTGACGGGGCAGACCCGCGCCCAGGACCAGCGAGTCCCCGGCTGGCCGTACTCGATCGTGGCCGCGTTGGAGACCGGCGCGACGTCGTGGACCGCGCTGCTCGACGCGGTGCGGCTCGGCCCGGCCGACGACGAGACGGCGGTGACCTGCGCGCAGGTGCGGGAGGTCGTCGACGGGCTGATCACCGCCGGGCACTGGGGCCAGGGCGACCCGCCAATCCTGATCGTGACCGACTCCGGCTATGACACCGCCCGCCTGACGCACGACCTGCGTGATCTGCCGGTCGAGTTCCTCGGGCGGCTGCGCTCCAGCCGGGTGATGCGCCTGCCGGCACCGGCCCGCACCCCGACCACGGTCGGCCGGCCCCGCCACCACGGCCCGGAACTACGACTGTCCGACGAGACGACCTGGCCCCAGCCGACCCACCACACCTGCACCGCCACCACCCGCTACGGCACCGCCCAGGCCCACGCCTGGAACCGGGTCCATCCCCGGCTGACCCGCCGCGCCGCCTGGATCAGCCACACCGGGCCGCTGCCGATCCTGGAAGGCACCCTCATCCGCCTGCAGGTGGACCGCGTCCCATCCGGACACAACCCCAAACCGATCTGGCTGTGGTGTTCAGCCGCCGACCTCACCGCCGCCCAGATCGACCTGCTCTGGCAGGCCTACCTGCGCCGCTTCGACCTCGAGCACACCTTCCGGCTGCTCAAGCAAACCCTCGGCTGGACCCGGCCCCGCCTGCGCGACCCGAACGCAGCCGACACCTGGACCTGGCTCATCCTCGCCGCGCACACCCAACTCCGGCTCGCCCGCGGCCTCACCAGCGACCTGCGCCGCCCCTGGGAACGACCCGCCGATCCCACCCGACCCGAACGACTCAGCCCCGCCCGCGTCCGCCGCGGATTTCGCAACCTCCGAACGAAGACCAGCCACCCCGCACAGGCACCAACACCCACCCGGCCCGGCCCCGGACGCCCACCCGGCAGCCAGAATCGACACCGCGCACCCCGCCACGACGTCGGCAAAACCGTCCACCGCGCCCGCACCCAAGCCGAACGGGAGAAACCCGAAGGTTAAAAAGCAAGCTAGTGCGATGTCCACCAACGTTGACCGGGGTCACCCTTGTCGATCTTGCAGTTCTGGTGCCGAGACACTCCGCGAATGCCGGGTTTGTCGGGCACCACAAGTGCAAGATCAATGCACAGTAAACCTGGCGAACGTTGGTGGACACCGGACTAGCGGCTGGGGGCGAGTTACCTCGATCGATCTCCGGATCCATCGGGTGGCCCTGCGAAAACTGAGGCAGGTCGGTTCGGCGCTCACGTTGGACACCGTGCCATTCGGCCGCTCAAGATCGCTTGAGGTTGTTCTTGGCAGCGCGGACCTGGCAGGGTCGGGGCCGCCCTTCAGGCAGGCCCCGGCCCGTTCTCTCGCGGGAGGAACGGTCCGCAGGTGACGCGGCCCGAGCCAGGATCTCAGGCGGCGCCGGCGATGATGTTCTTGTACAGGTCCTCGATGCGGGCGGCCAGTGTGACCTCGCCCGGGGAGAGGTCCGAGTCGGCGGTGCCGGGGACGCGGAGGCGGATCTGCGTCCGGCCGTCCAGGCGGCGAACGTCCGGGCGGACGCCGACCGCGTCGGCGACCACTTTCATTCGCTCGGTGAGTGCCGCATGCTGGGAATCGTCGAGATGCAGCGTCCGGCGGATCTCGCCGCCGTCGTGCGTCCAACCCTGCAGTAAGGCCAGCGCGTCGCTGAGATAGTCACGATGATCGTCGTTCCACCGTGCCCGCATGTCGACCTACCCTCCCACGGCATCGTTGCCGGCTTGTGGCCGTTTCGAAGCCTGCCCGTCATCAACGGTGTATGCAAGTCTGACTAGCAACCGGTGGATCTGTCCACGGCCACATTTCCCGCGTCTGGTGAACAACAGGGCAGAGCCGGCCACCGGAACTTCATTTCGATCTGGCACCCTGGTTGCCTGTGCAGACCGAACGGGTGATGCCAAGGATCATCGTCGGGGCAGCGATCATCTCCGATGGTCGCGTGCTGGCGTGCGAGCGTGCCCAGCCGCCCGAAATGGCCGGTAAATGGGAGTTTCCCGGGGGCAAGGTCGATCCCGGGGAGACCGAGGAGCAGGCCCTGGTGCGAGAGTGCCAGGAGGAGCTTGGGGTCGACGTCGAGGTGGGGCTGCGGGTCGGCGACGACATCGAGATGCTCGGCGGCACGGCGATTCTCCGGGTGTACATCGCGACTCTGGTCAATGGCTCGCAACCGGTTCCGCTGGAGCACAGCGACCTGCGCTGGCTGGCCGTCGGCGAGCTGGACAGCGTGCCCTGGCTCCCGGCCGACGCGCCGATCGTCCACGCGCTGGAGCCGTTGTTACCTTCGACCCTGTGAATGTCACATACCCCGAGGTCGGCGCGACCCGCGAGGGGCCATTGCCGGACGGCTATCAGCACACCACCCGGCGGGTCCGGCTCGGCTCCGGGGCCGAGCTGTTCCGTGCGGCGGCCGACGCGCTGGCGCGCTGGCAGCCGGAGCGCGGTGCGGGGCTGCGGGTGCGCAGCTCGGCGGAGCGTGCGGCGCTCGGGGTGGAGTTCTCCGCCGGGATCGGGGTGGGCGCGCTGCGGATGTGGGTGCCCTGCCGGATCGTGTGGGTGGTGGACGAGCCGGACCGCTACGGGTTCGGGTTCGGCACGCTGCCCGGCCACGTCGAGACCGGCGAGGAGTCGTTCCTGCTCTCCACGGACGAGACGGGCGACGTGTGGTTCGAGGTGCGGGCGTTCAGCCGGCCGGCGAAGTGGTGGGTGCGGCTCGGCTCCCCGGTGGCACGCCTGGTGCAGCACAGGGTGACCGACCGGTACGTCAACGCGATGCGGCGCCTGTGACCGGCGAAGAGCCGCGGATCCGGGCGGATCCGCGGCTCTCGTGTAGCTGGGCGACTAGTGGCCGTCGGTCGGGTGCTGGTAGCGCAGCTTCTCCGGCGGCAGCGGGAACTCCTGGTCGTCGCCGAACGGGGAGGCCGCTGCGGCACGGTCCAGGTAGAGCTCCGCGACCGTGAGCTTGCCGTTGGCGCCGAGCGCGGGCTCCTGCGGGACGGGGCCCGGCTGGCCCCAGTGCGAGCCCGAGTCCGATGCCGTGCCCGACGAGGAGTGCGCCAGGGCCGGCTCGTCCAGCTGGTCACGGCGGAAGATCTTGCGTCCAAGCCAGGTCACCGGGTCGTACCTCCGATCAACAACGCGTTCCTTCATCGGAATAATCGCATTATCAGTGATCTTGATGTGTTCGGGGCACACCTCAGTGCAGCATTTGGTGATGTTGCAGTAGCCGAGGCCCTGTTCGGCCTGGGCCATATCCTTGCGGTCGGTGCGCGCGTCGAGCGGGTGCATGTCGAGCTCGGCGGCCCGGATGAAGAACCGGGGGCCGGAGAAGGCCCGCTTGTTCTCCTCGTGGTCGCGGATCACGTGGCACACGTTCTGGCACAGGTAGCACTCGATGCACTTGCGGAACTCCTGCGAGCGCTCGACGTCGACCTGCTGCATGCGGTACTCGCCGGGCGCCACGTTCTTCGGCGGCGCGAACGCGGGCAGCTCGCGGGCCTTCTGGTAGTTGAAGTTCACGTTCGTGACCAGGTCGCGGACCACCGGGAACGTGCGCAGCGGCGTGACCGTCACGGTCTCGTTGTCCTCGAACGTCGACATGCGGGTCATGCAGCCCAGCCGCGGCTTGCCGTTGATCTCCATCGAGCACGAGCCGCACTTGCCGGCCTTGCAGTTCCAGCGCACCGCGAGGTCGGGAGTCTGCGTGGCCTGCAGCCGGTGGATGACGTCGAGCACGACCTCGCCCTCGTTGACCTCCACCTGGAAGTCCTGCAGCGAGCCGCCGGTGTCGTCGCCGCGCCAGACGCGGAAGTGGCGCTTGGTACCCATCACAGCTCCTCGTCGGTCATGTACTTGGCCAGCTCACTGCGCTCGAACAGGCCCTGGAGCTCGGGGCGCATGACCGGCAGCGGCTTGCGCTCCAGCCGGACGTCCTCGCCGTCGAGCGAGCAGACGAGGTTGATCCGCCGCCAGTTCGGGTCCATCTTCGGGAAGTCCTCACGGGTGTGCCCGCCGCGCGACTCGTTGCGCTCCAGCGCCGCCTTCGCGGTGCACTCGGAGACGGTGAGCATGTTGCGCAGGTCCAGTGCCAGGTGCCAGCCGGGGTTGTACCGCCGGCCGCCGCCGACGCCGACCTTCTTGACCCGCTCCTTGAGCTCGGCCAGCCGCACGATCGAGTCGCGCAGCTCGCCCTCGCGGCGGATGATGCCCACCAGCGTGCCCATGATCTCTTGCAGGTCGTGGTGCAGGGTGTACGGGTTCTCGGCGCCGTCGCCACGCTGCAGGGGAGCCAGCGCCGCATCCACGGCCGCGTCGACCGTCGCCGCCGACGGCTTGCGCCGCTTGGTCTGCTCGGCGTATGCGGCCGCGTGCTCGCCCGCCCGCTTGCCGAACACCAGCAGGTCGGACAGCGAGTTGCCGCCGAGCCGGTTGGAGCCGTGCATGCCGCCGGACACCTCGCCGGCCGCGAACAGCCCCGGCACGGCCGCCGCCGCGGTGTCGGCGTCGACCTCGATGCCGCCCATCACGTAGTGGCAGGTCGGCCCGACCTCCATCGGCTGCGCGGTGATGTCGACGTCGGCCAGCTCCTTGAACTGGTGGTACATCGAGGGCAGCCGCTTGCGCACCTGCTCGGCCGGCAGCCGGCTGGCGATGTCGAGCAGCACGCCGCCGGCCTTCGTCCCGCGGCCCGCTTTGACCTCGGCGTTGATCGCGCGGGCGACCTCGTCGCGGGGCAGCAGCTCGGGCGGGCGCCGGTTGTTGTCCGGGTCGGAATACCAGCGGTCCGCCTCCTCCTCGGTCTCCGCGTACTGCTTGCGGAAGACGTCGGGGACGTAGTCGAACATGAACCGCTTGCCTTCGGTGTTGCGCAGCACCCCGCCGTCACCGCGCACCGACTCGGTCACGAGGATGCCCTTGACCGACGGCGGCCAGACCATGCCGGTCGGGTGGAACTGCAGGAACTCCATGTTGATCAGCGTCGCGCCGCTGCGCAGCGCCAGCGCGTGCCCGTCGCCCGTGTACTCCCACGAGTTCGAGGTCACCTTGTAGGACTTGCCCACGCCGCCGGTGGCCAGCACGATCGCGGCCGTCTCGAACAGCACGAACTCGCCCGACTCGCGGTAGTAGCCGAACGCGCCCGACACCGCGCCGTCCTCGATGAACAGGTCGGTGATCGTGCACTCCTGGAACACCCGGATCCGCGCCTCGTAGTCGCCGTGCGCGGCGTAGTCCTCCTGCTGCAGCGAGACGATCTTCTGCTGCAGCGTGCGGATCAGCTCCAGGCCGGTCCGGTCGCCGACGTGCGCCAGCCGCGGGTACTCGTGGCCGCCGAAGTTGCGCTGGCTGATCTTGCCGTCCTTCGTACGGTCGAACAGCGCGCCGTACGTCTCCAGCTCCCAGATGCGGTCCGGGGCCTCCTTGGCGTGCAGTTCGGCCATCCTGAAGTTGTTCAGGAACTTGCCGCCGCGCATAGTGTCGCGGAAATGCACCTGCCAATTGTCTTTCGCATTGACGTTGCCCATAGCCGCGGCGGCGCCGCCCTCGGCCATGACCGTGTGCGCCTTGCCGAACAGCGACTTCGAGATGATGGCGGTCTTCTTGCCCGCGAGCCGGGCCTCGATGGCGGCCCGCAGCCCGGCGCCGCCCGCACCGATCACCACGACGTCGTAGGTGTGTCGCTCGATGTTCGTCATCGGGGGAGTCCTAATTCCAGATTCGGAGGTCGTTGATCCAGTCGGCCGACACGGCTATGATGTACGCGTCAGTCAGGATGACCGTGAACAGCGAGGTCATGGCGAAGGTGCCGTGGCGGGTGTTCAGCTTGGAGATCAGCGTCCACAGCCGGTAGCGGACCGGGTGCTTCGAGAAGTGCTTGAGCCGCCCGCCCATGACGTGCCGGCAGGCGTGGCAGCTGGCCGTGTAGCCCGCCAGCGCGATCACGTTCACCACGATGATCAGCGACCCGAGCCCGATGCCGAACCCGCCGTCGGCGCCCTTGAACGCGTGCAGCGCATCCCAGATGTTGATCAGCAGAATGGCCGACGCGAGGTAGAAGAAATACCGGTGCGAGTTCATGAAGACCAGCGGGAACCGCGTCTCGCCGCTGTACTTCTTGTGTGGCTCCTGCACCGCACACGCCTGCGGCGACAGCCACAGCGACCGGTACCCACTCTTACGGTAGTAGTAGCACGTCACCCGGAAACCGGCCACGATCGGGAACGCGGCCAGTCCCAGCGGCAGCCAGAACGGGAACTTCCCGAACGGTGTGCCGAAGTGCGAGGAACCGGGCACGCAGGAATCGCTCAAACACGGGGAGTACAGTGGCGTAAGGTATCCGAAGTCCTTGACGAAGTACCACTTCGCCATGAAAATCCGGATCGTCGAATAGACGATGAAGAACAGCAGAATGGCCGCGATGGACAACGGCGAAACACGCCACCCGTCCGTCCGCAATGTCTTGGCGCTGATCGCAGCGCGGGGCCCCGCGCCCGAAGCTGACCGAGGCCGGGTAGGCGTGGTCGTCATGGTAGGTACTCCCTGGACGGGCTGGTGAAGAGTTCTCCGAAGTGTTGATCTGTGGTCGGTGCACACGTTACGCCCGTCACACGCGGCGACGTGCGTTGGGAGTCTGGCGCGTGTCGGTGCTATGCCGAAAGACCTTCCTGCAAATCCCCCTGCCCGCTGTGGAAAACTTCACTCCCAGCCCGTGAGACGCGACAGCTCCGCGGGCCTCCACCGCTAGGACAACCGTTTGGTCCCGGGACCGCGGTCGCTCCGGCTCGCCGCTTGGGAATAGCGCACCGCACTGGTCTGGATGCTCTGTGTACGGGCGTCAGGTAGGGCGCTCCACATGAGGCTGATTGCCGTATGTGCGTACGCCGCGACCGGCCCCCCGCCAGCCCGAGAGCATATGCGCGGACGTCAGACCGCCGCCACGCATAGGACTGGTTGCCGTGTGTCGCACCCCGCGCCGGTTTGTGAGCATGCGTACGGACGCCGTCGCCGTAGCCACCCGCCCAGGATCGTGTGACCGGGAGTGCCCAGCCCCGGCCCCCGGCTGCCGGGGCTGGCCCCCGGCCCGGCCCCAGGCCCCGGGCCTCGCGGTCCCTCAGCGCCCGCTCCGGAACCGCCTCACCCCGACGCGCCCCCGGTGTAGTTCCACGACGCCAACCGCAACGCCGGCGCCAC
Organism: Dactylosporangium sp. NPDC051484; assembly: GCF_040689395.1. Lineage (NCBI taxonomy): Bacteria > Bacillati > Actinomycetota > Actinomycetes > Micromonosporales > Micromonosporaceae > Dactylosporangium > Dactylosporangium sp. NPDC051484. The sequence goes on from NZ_JBFAZX010000008.1 coordinate 100,646, forward strand.
GAATCCCGACTCAGCCCAGGGCCCCGGCTGCTCCACCGCTCGGGTCCCCACCCCGAGCACCGCACCCGGCCCGAGCGCCTGCGCGTATGACTGGGTGAAGCGGAAGTTGCGCACCGGCGTGGTGATCACCCCGTCCTCGATCAGCCACACGCCGTTGCGGGTCAGTCCGGTCACCACCAGCGTCCGCGGGTCGAGCACCCGCGTGTAGTGGTTGTCCGTCACGAGCAGCCCGCGCTCGACCCCCGCGACGAGCGCCGTGACCGACGAGTCCGCCGCCGGACCGTCCACCTCCACCGGCTCCGGCCCTTCCGCCGGCATCAGCCGCAGGCTGGAGGCGATCGCCCCGAAGCTGGCGCCACCCGGGATGGCGTGCCCGGTCGACTCGGCGCCGCCGCCGGCCCGGGCAGCCGTGCGCCGGTCGTGCACCACCGCCGCCGAGAGGCCGCCGTCGACCAGCACTACCCGCTTGCGCGGCGTGCCCTCGACGTCGAACGGGATCGCGGTCGCGTCCGGCTGGGAGGCGTCCTCCACCAGCGTCACAGCCGGATCGAACTGCGCCTCGCCCACTCGCAGGAACGACTGGCGGTCGAGCACCATCTTGGCGTTGAACCCATACATCGCCAGGAACTGCAGCACGTCGGCCACCGCCGCCGGCTCGAGCACCACCTCATAGCGCCCCGGCGGCAGCTCCACCGGATCGGCCCCGGCCCGCGCCTTCGCGGCGGCCCGCGCGCCGAGCACCGCGCCGTCGATGTCGGCCAGCCGCACCGCCGCCAGCCGGGCCAGTCCGTCCGACGTCGGGGTGCGCACGATGCCGTCCATCGCCGCGCTGGTCTTCGACGCGCTCAGGTGCTGCCCGGCCGAGTTGGCGTAGACGACCCGGGTCGTGGACGTGCGGCAATACCCGGCCGTGTCGAGCCCCCCGGCCTGGTCGACGAACGCCCGCACCCGCGCGGCCCGCTCGTCCGGAGAGGCCGCCGCGGTCGCTTCGTCGAGGTTGCCGGCGGACGCCAGCGGTGCCGGTGATGCCAGCCCCGGCCACGTCGGGTCGGCCGGCGCCAGCCGCATCGCGTCGACCGTGCGCCGGACCAGGTCGTCGAGCCCGTCGAGCACCGTCGTGGACGTGGTCGCCGTGCGCCCGTCGGCATGCAGCCGCAGCCGCACCGAGGTCGTCTCGTCGGCCACATTCTGGTGGATATACGAGTTGGCGAACCGGGTCAGCGACAACCCGTGCCGCTCCACTGTCACCTCGGCCTCGATGCCGGCCCCGACCAGCTCGAGCACCCGCTGCGCCAGATCGGTCTCCGTCGCCGCCACGCTCATCCCCGCACCCCCACGCGCACGTTCTGGAACCGGGCCGCCGCGGCCGGGTGCCCGGTGTGGCCGATCTGGCCGGGCTGGCCCTTGCCGCAGTTGGGCGTGCCCCACGACACGATCTCCGAGCTGAGCATGTCCATCGACCCCCAGAACCGCGGGCCGATGCCCGTATACGTCGGGTTGCGCAGCATCCGGCCGAGCTTGCCGTTCTTGATCTCCCAGCCGATCTCGCAGCCGAACTGGAAGTTGAGCCGCTTGTCGTCGATCGACCAGGACCGGTTGAGGTCCATCAGCACGCCGTCGTCGGTCGCCGCGATCATCTCCTCCAGCGTGTGCGGCCCCGGCAGCAGCCCGACGTTGGTCATCCGCACCATCGGCAGCCGCGCCCACCCGTCGGCCCGCACGCTGCCAGCGTAGTCGAGCCCGGCGACGGCGGCGGAGTCCCGCCCAGCGAGTGTGCCGACCCAAATCCCATCCCGCACCGCGAACCGCTGACTCGCCGGGGTGCCCTCGTCGTCATACCCGAACGACCCCAGCGCCCCCGGGATCGTCGGGTCGATCGTGATGTTCATCAGCTCCGACCCGTAGCGGAGCTGGTTGAGCTTGGCGAGGTCGAGCCATGACGTGCCCGCGAAGGCCGCCTCCCAGCCGAGGATCCGGTCCAGCTCGATCGCGTGCCCCACCGACTCGTGGATCTGCAGCGCCATCTGCTCGCTACCCAGGATCAGCGTCGTCTCGCCCGCCGGGCACTGCGGCGCCGACAGCAGCGCCCGCGCCTCCTCGGCGATCCGCGCCGCGTGCGCGCCCAGGTCGAGCTCGTCGACGAGCTCCCAGCCGCGTGTGCCGTATTGCCCGCGATAGGACGGATAGGACCGCCGCTGCGTCTCCCCGTCGCCGATCACCGTCGCCGAGATGCCCGCCCCTGACTCGCGGATGTGCTGGTCGATCCGGTGTCCCTGCGACGACACGAACCATTTCCGCGTGTCCCAGACCTGATAGAGCCCCTCCGCGATGTCGGCGCCCGCCTTGTGCGCCTCCGCGGTCGCGCCCGTCAGCAGATCGCCCTTCACCGACAGCGCCACCCCGAGCGGGTCCACCTCACACGCGCTCGCCCACGAGTCCACCCGCGCCTCGACGTCGACCAGGTCGAGCGCCGGACCGGGCACCGTCGCCGACGCCCGCGCGATCGCCGTGGCCCGCTCGCCCGCCCGTCGCGCCGCATCGCGGCCCAGATCCGGCACCGCAAAGAATCCCCAGCTGGACCCGACCAGCGCCCGCACCCCGACGCCCGCGTCCTCGTCCTGGCTGAGCTCCTCGATCTCACCGTTGCGCGCCGTCATCGACTCGGATCGCCGGTGCATCACGCGGGCATCGGCATACCGGGCCCCGGCCGCGAGGGCCGCCTCGACCGCCGCGGTCGCCACGTCGAATTGGGTCATCAGATTCCTTCCGTGGAAACCCCGCCTGAGGCGGGGGAGGGAAACGGAACCCCTGCGGAGCGGAGCAGGGAAAGCTGATTCGCCGCCAGGGCGGATCGGCGTCTGTCGGCGTGTCATCACAAGCCGGGCTGGTCAGCATGCTACGTATGGGGACATGGCCAGGACCGTGAAGCGGGCGTTCAAGTACCGCTCTACCCGACCGGCGCGCAGGCCGCTGAGCTTGCGCGGACGTTCGGCTGTGTCCGGAAGGTCTACAACCTTGCCCTCGCGGCGCGGACCGAGGCGTGGACCCAGCGCCGGGAACGGGTCGGCTACAACGCCACCTCGGCGATGCTGACCGCGTGGAAGAAGACCGGGGAACTCGCGTTCCTCAACGACGTCTCCTGCGTGCCGCTGCAGCAGGCCCTGCGGCACCTGCAAACGGGATTCGCGAACTTCTTCGCCGGACGGGCCCGCTACCCGAGCTTCAAGAGCAGGAAGAAGTCCCGGAAGTCCGCCGAATACACCACCAGCGCGTTCCGGTACCGCGACGGCAAACTCACGCTCGCGAAGATGGCCGAACCGCTGGACATCGTGTGGTCCCGGCCGCTGCCCGACGGCGTGTCGCCGTCCACCGTGACCGTGTCGCAGGACGCGGCCGGACGCTGGTTCGTCTCCCTGCTGTGCGACGACGTGATTCCCGCCGCCCCGGCCACCGCAGCGGCCGTGGGCGTGGACGTCGGCCTCGACAGCCTGCTCACCTTGTCCACCGGGGAAAAGATCGCCAACCCGCGGCACGAACGCCGCGACCGCGCCCGGCTGGCCCGCGCGCAGCGGGCGTTGTCCCGCAAGGAGAAAGGCTCCAACAACCGGGCCAAGGCCCGGGTCAAAGTCGCCCGGCTCCATGCTCGGATCGCGGATCGGCGACGGGACCACCTGCACAAGCTGAGCACTCGGCTCGTTCGTGAAAATCAAACGATCGTGATCGAGGGTCTGACCGTGTCCAACATGGTCCGCAACCACACCCTCGCCCGTGCCATCTCGGACGCGGCGTGGCGACAGTTCCGGACCATGCTGGAGTACAAGGCCACCTGGTACGGCCGTGAGGTGATCACGGTCGACCGCTGGTTCCCGTCCTCCAAGCTGTGCTCGGCCTGCGGGGCGCTGGCCGAAAAGCTGCCGCTGAACGTCCGGGCGTGGACGTGCCGGTGCGGCGCCGCCCACGACCGGGACGTGAACGCGGCGAAGAACATTCTGACCGCCGGGCTGGCGGTGTCTGCCTGTGGAGCTGGTGTAAGACCTCAACGGGAGTCCTCCCGGACAGGGCGGCCGGCGGTGAAGCAGGAACCCCCTGGGGCAACCCAGGGAATCCCTCCCTTTAGGGAGGGGAGGATGCCAAGGTTCGACAGTACCGAGGGGGTACGACAGTTTTGGGCCGACAGGACCCTACGCCGACGCCCCGGTTACCCGATCAGCTCGTTGATTTGCCCCGCGAGCGCGATGTCCTTCTCCGTCACCCCGCCAGCCGAGTGCGTCGACAGCCGGAAGGTCACCGTCCGCCACCGGATGTCGATGTCAGGATGGTGGTCGGCCTGCTCGGCGACGTGTGCGACCTCCGCCACCAGCCGTATCCCGTCCAGGAACGAGGGTGCGGTCACCGACCGCTCGATGCCGTCCGCGTCGCCGGACCACCCCGCGAGCTTCGCCAGCGCGGCGGTCACCTCTTCGTTGCCGAGCACATCAGCCATGGCTCCGAACCTACCCCCGGGCCCGCCGACTTCGAGCCACGACTTGCCGTACCGGCCGCCTTCTGGACGCCGCCGCTCACCCACGCCGCCGGCGGCCGCGGATGATGCTTTGCAGTACCGAGATGAAAACGACGACGACCACCGCGGCCCCGACTGCGGCGATCACAGCGACCGAATGCTCACCTCCGGCGTTCTTGCCCGGTTCGGCCGAGGCCGAGGCCTGGGGCGTCGCGCCGGGTGATGCCGGCGGGACCTCGGCGGTGAGGGCCTTGACGAGGTCGAGGATGCCGTAGCCGTACTCCGGATCACGACCTGGCGCACCGGCGTCCTGCGCGGTATAGGTGAGCCGGCGGATGACGTCCTGCGCGCTCAACTGCGGATACTTGGCCCGGACGAGCGCGGCGGCCCCCGCGACGATGGCAGCAGCGTCGCTGGTGCCGGTGCCCTTGCGGTATCCCTTTTCGATGTTGGTGGAGACGATGTCCACGGCGGGTGCGGCGATGGCGACCTCGGAGCCGGTGGTTGAGATTTCCGCATGACGGCCTTGCCGGTCGATCCCGCCGACGGCGAGGACGCCAGGCGCACGGGCGGGGTACGCGATCTTCTTGTTATCGGGTAGGTTGCCGGCCGCGGCGACGACGACGATATCGGCATCGAGCGCATTCTGTACCGCTGTGCGGATCTGCTCATCCTCGGCGGCCGAGAGTGCGATGCAGACGACTTTCACACCGTTTACGGCGGCCCATTCGAGAGCGGCGGCCAGGTTGGCCGAGTTGCCACCGAAGTCGAGTGACGGCGCGACCCGCAAAGGGACGATAGTCGCCTTGGGGGCGATGCCCAGTGCGCCGTCGTTGCCTCCGTTGCCGCGCCCGGCGATGAGGCCGGCCATGGCCGTACCGTGCCCGTCGGTATCGGACCGTCCATCGCCGGCTCGCCCAAAGTCTTTGCCGGCGACGACCGCCGAGGCCAGTTCGGGCGCACTCGGGTCGACGCCGACGTCCGCGACTCCGACCACGACGCCCGCGCCCTGGCTGATTTTCTGCGCGTCCGTGACGTGCAGGTACGACAGGTGCCACTGCTGGTCGCGTATCGAATCGGCGAAGGCCGGCGCCGCCGTCACGGCCGTGATGACCACGACGGCCAGCACTGCCAGCCAGCGCCGGATCAACGGTCGAGGCCGATCACGCCGGGGGTTGCGTCGTGCTGGTCTGCGAGGCTGGGCGCCTCGAGCAATGGCGCCACGCCGTCCGCGACCGTCCACTGGTTGTCCGGGCCGCCTTTCCGGTCGTTGCACCGCCTGGTGTACGCCTCGTAGCTATGGTCCCGCCAGCCGCCCGTTGACGTTCGCTGATCGACCGGGATGCGGCCGTTCGCACCGGCCGACCCGGCGGCCTTGCCTTGCCCGCCGAGACCTGCTGGCGGAGCGGAACCTCCTCGCAGCACGCCGTCGGCCGGTAGAGCCGCCCGCGCGATCGGCGCTGAGAACGGCCGGCTCTCTGGTTCGCCGATCCCGCCACCTGAGCGCATGGTGCTCTGCCGTAGAAGCGAATTGGGCGGCGACGTGTCGCCACGCGGCGACGTGCCGCCAGCCGTCGGGTACGGCACCGTGAACGACGCAGCGATCGGAGGGAGGACCGGCGGGGCGGAGAGCACTGGCGGCACGGAGGAGCGGCTCGGAAACTCGATAAGCGTCGTCTCCACGGGGGTACCGGCCAGCACGGGCGAGTCTCCGATAGCACCGGGCGTGGAGCCGGTAACTCCGACGGCCGCGGGCGGATTGAAGGGGCGGGGGATCAGCCCTGGTCCGAAGCCAGCGCCGGAAGCGCTTCCACCACTGCTGTTAGAACCGCTTGAGCCTGGCACGGGCAGGCCGACGCCTTTGTCGAGGTGCGCCATCGGCTGGATCTCGGCCGGATTGGCGGTCGCTTCGGCGATCTGCTGATCCATCTTCTCCATGATCTTGCGGGCTTGTGCGTCCACGCCGCGTTGGTAATGCGCCAACACGTTCGGTGTGTTCGGCACCCAGCTGTTCGGCACCCATTGGGCGAGGGGGTCGGAGGCTTGGGCGGCATGGTGGTCGTCGTAGGTCTCGTGCAGCGGCTTCAGGGCACTGCGCGCTTCCTGGATGATGCTTGTGACCTGGTTGTACTCGTCCTTGACCCTCAGCACCGCGGCACTCGTCGCGTCGATCAGTTCCATCATGCCGTCGATTCGGGCGAGGAACGATTGGGCCGCGGGACTATGCGCCGGGCTCCAGGAGCGGGTCAACTGGTCGCGAAGATCGCGGAGCAGCGTCAGCTTGTCCCGCAGCAGGTCGTGCTTCTCCTGCCATGCCGAGAGGTGCTTCTCCGTGTCGGCCGGGTCTTCGTCGGCGACCATCTTCCACAGGCCACGTGTGTTCCACTTGTCATAGGTGCCGCTCACACAGCACCTCGCTTCATCTCGTGAAGGTCTTCGAGTGCGGCCATGTTTGCCAGGTGGTCCTGAGCATCGGCCGTGCGTCGAGTCGCTTCGACCTGTGCCGCCGTGTCGCTGATCTTCGTCGAAGCGCCGAGCAGTATCGTGTTGGCATCTGTCGCGGAGAGGGTGTCGGCGTGCTGGTACGCCGCAACGATGTCGCGTGTGGCCTGGGCGAGTACGTCACAGTTGTAGATGAGCGCATCGAGAAAGTCGATGGCGGTGTTCATCTGGCCGTAGTACTGGTTTACGGCCCCCTGCACGACGGGGCTCCCACTGCGCTCGCCGAATACGGCGTGCCACATCAACAGCTGCTTGATGCGATCGCTGCGGGGCGTGATGTCTCTGTCCGCGTCGTCCCTGAGTCGTGCGCCGACGTCGAGGACGCCGGCCTTGTTGATCTCGATCTTGTGTTGGTCCGCCACGGTGTCTCCCCCGTCCGTGCGTTGAAATCTCAAAGTAGCCGAGCTGGGCAGGAGTAGAAAAGACGATATGTCGATGGTTGGGGTCACGCGGGAGCTGTTGGTGCGCACTGTGGACACCTGGGCGCCCGGGAATCTGCACGCTGCGCACGGAGCGACATTTCTGCATGCCTCGGGCAGGGGGATCGATCACGCGGCGGCCGAAGGGGCGGTGCGGGCGTTCGCCGAGTTCGGGGATCGGCTTCGGGGGCGGCTGACATTGTTGTTCGTAGCGCCCGGGGTTCAGGCGCTGCAATCGCGTGTTCAGGAAATTCAGCGGGAATTGCGTACGCCGCCGGAAATGGCCGTTCACGTCGTGCCCGGCGGCAATGTCGCGGCGGTGCTGAAGGCGGCCGGGGCCGGGGCCGGGCCACTGCTCGCGGTCATTGACGAAACCGTCGACAAAAACCTTTCAGCGGCCGTTGTACTCCTCACGGCCCCGGCCGGCACGTGGGGTGCCCAGCGCGCGGAGCTTCAGCGGTCGGGGCTGGAGCTGACGGCCGGCGTGGAGCTGGTGGACGGCTCGGACGAACTGCTCGTCGGGTTCGGCACACGATCGGCGAAGAGCCTGGAGGCGTTCAAGAGCGAGCTGTGGGCCCTCGATGAGTACGCCGGCGTGCGCTACCGCGATCCGCAGGACCCCGAGGGCCACCTCATGGACATCTCGATCGAGCCGAACCCGGGCGCGCTGCGGCGCGAGATCCTGCAGGTGCTGCGCGGCGGCGGCATGACGGTGACGGAGCTGAAGCGGTTCGCGCTCACCGACACCGTGTACCGCGCCGCCGACGCGCAGAAGGTCGTCGCGGCGCTGCTGCACGCCGGCGCCGTGACGCGCTCGCCCGAGGGTGGGCGACTGGGCGGCGACGTAGTGATCACCCTAGCGACCGGCGGATGAAGTCCAGCTCGATGCGCAGCAGCTTCTCGGCCAGGCCGCCCGCGGCCATGTGCGTGGCGCCCGTCAGCGGGATCATCGAGTGCGGCCGGCCCGCGGCGAGCAGCGCAGCCGACAGGCGCAGCGTGTGCGCGGCGACCACGTTGTCGTCGACCAGGCCGTGGACCAGCAGCATCGGGCGGGCGTCCTCGGGGCGCACCGGCGGCTCGGCGGCCAGCTCGACGAGGGAGTTGTGCGCGTACACGTCGGGCGCGTCGGCGGGCAGCCCCAGGTATCGCTCGGTATACGCGGTGTCGTAGAGGCTCCAGTCGGTCACGGGGGCACCGACGACCGCGCAGTGGTACACGTCGGGGCGCCGCAGCACGCCCAGCCCCGACAGCCAGCCGCCGAACGACCACCCGCGGATCGCGACGCGGCCGAGGTCGAGGTCGGGGTGCTTGTCGGCGAGGGCCTCGAGCGCGTCGACCTGGTCGGACAGGATCACGTCGGAGAATCGGCGGTGGATGGCCTTGTCGAAGCTCGGCGCGATGCCGGGAGTTCCGCGGTTGTCGATGGAGATGACGGCGAAGCCCTGGTCGGCCCACCACTGTTTCTCCTGCCAGCGGGCCCGCGCGGCGACGACCTCCTGGTGGCCGGGGCCGCCGTAGATCGCGACGAGCACCGGCAGCTTGCGGCCGGCGACATGGCTGCGCGGATAGAGCACCCCCGTCGGCACGCTCCGGTCGGTGACCCGTTCGAGTGCCGGTCTCGGCGCATAGGGAGGCGTCGCGGCGAGCGACGGGATCTCCCCGATCGATTCGCCGTTATGGGTGACTCGATACCGCCATCCGTTGTCCTCCAGCGTCTGCGACGCGATCACGACGGTGCGGCCGGCCGCCTGCGCCTGGTGCCACCCCGGCTCGGTCGTCAGCCGCGTCGCCCGGGGGGTCGACTGGGTGACCGGAATGTGGAAGATGTGCTGCTCGCTGGGCTCGCCGTCGCTGGCCTCCACCACCAGATCGCCGTCGAGGCGGCCGGCCACCCTCCTGACGTACAGATTGGGGGGTGTGATGAGGCTGCCGTCGGCGAACAGGCAGCGCGCGTCGTAGCCGTCGTGGGCGAGTTCGCCGCCGACCAGCACTCTTCCGTCGGCCAGGTGGGTCGGCGTGCCCGGGACCGGCTCGACCCAGCGCGGATCGGCGAGCTCGGCGTGGACCTGCGTCTCGCCAGTGCGCGGGTCAACGGCGATCACGAGGCCGTGCTGCTGCAGGCGACGCAGGACCGTCAGCAGCGGACCGCCCTGCTCGGACCACGACGCGGCCACGAGATACGGGTAGGTCTCGCGGTCCCAGTGCACGTCGACCCAGCCGCCGTCGAGGTTGAGCACGTGCAGTGTGACCTTGGCGTTGGTCGAGCCGGCGTGCGGGTAGGCGACCGTGGTCGGCGGCTGCTCCGGCAGCGAGGGGTCGTGCAGGTGCCAGCGGGGCACGCGCGACTCGTCGACCCGGGCCGTGAGGATGTCGCGGCCGTCGGGCGACCACCAGTACCCCCGGAAGCGGTGGAACTCCTCGGCCCCGATGAACTCGGCCAGGCCCCAGGTCACGCCCTCCTCGCCGGCTAGCAGATTGTCGGTGCCGTCGGCCTCGATGACGCGCAGGGTGCCGCCGGTGACATACGCGATCCGGCGTCCCGTCGGGTCGAGCCGCGGGTCGACGACCGGGCCGGTCGTGGCGAGCTCGGTCACGTCGCCGGTGAGCAGGTCGACGCGGAACAGCCGGCCGCCCAGCGGGAAGACGGCGAGCACGCCGGCCCCGTCGAGGGCGAACGAGCCGATGCCGCCGGCGGACAGCCGCAGCCGCTCGCGCAGCGCCCGCTCGGCCGCCGGCAGGCCCGGCTGGTCGCGTAACAGGGTCGCCGGGTCGGCCAGGCGGCGCTCGGTGCGCGCGGCGACGTCGAAGACCCACAGCGCGTCGCTCGGGTCCTCGGGGCCTGACGAGCGCAGGAAGATCACCCGCGCGCCGTCCGGGCTCACCGTGACTGCGCGGGGTGCGCCGTAGGAGAAGCGACGGGTTCGTGCGGCCAACTCCGGATAGTCCACTCCGGAATGTTGACTCGTGGCCGCCGGATTGTCATGTGATTGGACGGGAACGTCACTCAGGGTGCATGACCTACTACACGGATCGTGGCGACTGGAAGAACTGTCGGTGGCACGCCGTAGAGTTGCCCACGTGAGTCCTCGGAGCATCCTGTTCGTCCATGCACACCCCGACGACGAGTCGATGGGGACCGGTGCCACGATGGCCCGCTACGCGGCCGACGGCGCCCGTGTCACCCTGGTCACCTGCACGCTCGGTGAGGAGGGCGAGATCCACGTGCCCGCGCTGGCCGGGATCGCCGCCGCCGAGGGCGACCAACTCGGTGGGTATCGCATCGCCGAGCTCGCCGAGGCCTGTCGCTGCCTCGGCGTCACGGATCACCGCTTTCTCGGCGGCGCCGGGCGGTATCGGGACTCCGGCATGATGGACACCCCGGCCAACAAGCATCCGCGCGCGTTCTGGGGCGCCGACCTGGATGTCGCCGCGGGGCAGCTGCTCGAGGTGGTCCGCGAGACGCGCCCGCAGGTCGCCGTCACCTACGACCCCAACGGCTTCTACGGCCACCCGGACCACATCCAGGCGCACAGGGTGCTGACCCGGGCCGTCGAGCTGGCCGAGGCCGAGGGGATCGCACCTCAGAAGGTGTATTGGACGGCGGTGCCGCGCAGCGTGCTGGAGGCCGGCATGCGCGAGTTCCGCGACTCGAGCGACAACCCGTTCGCGGACATCGAGCGGCCGGAGGACCTGCCGTTCGGCACCGCCGACGAGGACATCGCGGCCCGGGTGGACGCCCACGAATTCGCGGAGGAGAAGACCGCCGCGCTCAAGGCCCACGCCACGCAGATCCCGCCGTCGTCCTGGCTGTTCTCGATCGCGGGCAACTTCGGCGCCGAGTTCATGGGCGTGGAGTATTACCAGCTCGCACGTGGCGAGAAGGGCCCCGGAGTTGGTCCGTATGGCTGGGAGGAGGACCTGTTCGCGGGTCTGGAGGTCGATGTGGCGAGGCCGCTAGAACCGCGGAAGGTGCCGGTGGGGGTGCTGGAGACCACGGCGCTGGGCGGTTCGGCGCTGGAGGCCGGGTCGTCGTGAGCACCAAGCGCACGGGCCCGCCGCGGCCGGGGGGACGATCTTCCGCGAAGCTCGCCCCCGAGCCCCCGGTGCCGCCGGACTCGGCCATCGCCCCCGACCTGAGCGAATCGCCCGCGTCTGGTGGCCCATCGGGTTCCGGCGCATCGCCCGAGCGAGGCGCGACCACCGGGTCGGCCGAACCGGGCGCGGGCGGCGAATCCGCCCGGCGCAGCGGGCCGGACGCGACGAGCGACGCATCGGCCGGGCCGGGTGCCCTTGGCGAAGCGCCCGAGCGAGGAGCGGCTGGGATCGCGGGCGGCGGGTCGGCCCAGCAGGGCGCGCCGGGCGTGACCGATGGCGGGCTGGTTGGGTGGGTCGCGGGCGGCGGGGCGGACAGTCGCGCGAGCGGCGAGCCTGGCAAGTCCGACGTTTCGAATTTGCCGCCGGCAACATCCGAAGGGGCGTCGACGGACGCATCGGCGGGGTCGGGGGGCGGGCGGCGGGAGCTGCCTCCGGAGTGGGCGCACCGGCTCGACGTCGTCATCACGGTGGCCGGGCTGATCGTCGCCACGCTACTGGCGGCGGCGCTGGCGATCATCGAGGCGCTGTATTCGCCGCTGCGCATCGGGGGCGTCCGTGTGCCCGTCTCGCTCCTGATGGCGCTGGTGACCAATCCGCTGCTGGGGTGGTTCGCATATGTCACGACCGGGCGGCGCTTCGCGGCGATCCTGCCCGCAGCGGCGTGGTGCGTGATCTGGTTCCGCGCCGCGGACCGCACGTCGGAGGGTGACATGATCATCACTAACGACAACTGGGTGGGGCTACTGACCTTGATCGTGGGGCCGCTGGCGTTCGCGATCGGCATCTACGTGTCGGCGATGCGGCAGCGCACCGCCCCGCGCCGGCCGAGTGATCCCGCTTCGGGCTCCTCCTCGTCGAGTTCATCGAGACCGGCCGGCAGCTAGCGAATAAGGCGCTGCCACGCCACCGAGGCCGCCGAGCGCTTGGCCGGCGGTGGCTGGGCGCTCGCTGGGAGGCTCGTCGTCGGCGGGGCCGGACGGGAGTGCGGCGCATTCGCGGTTGTGGACCGATTCGGGAATGACCAGGTGCTTTGCGCCATGCGCAGGAATGTTTCCCCGAGCCATTGCGGTGGTCGAGTAAAGTCGCGCCGCGTTGCTAGGAAACTCCGAGGCGGCGGGTCTTGCGCCACGCAGTGTAGACGGGTAGACACGTTCCCGCGCCGCGCGTTGAGGGTGTCGGCCGATCGGGAACCAGCTTGACGGAGGCTTGCGATGAAGGAGCGATTGCTGCCTATAGGGCTCATCGCGGGGGGCCTTTTTCTGGTCAATGTCGTCGCGCGGCTCGTGGTGCGGTTCGGGGCCGGGGACGACGACGCCAAGCAGATCACCATCGGGCTCTGGGCGTTGGTCGCGGTCGGGGCGGTGATGATTCCCGTCGCGTTCTGGTATGGGCGGAGGCACCCGATGGTTCGCGTGATCGGGGAGCTCGGGCTCGCCGTTGTGGTCGCCTGCCTGCTGGCCGTGCTCGTCGGGCCGTTCGTGTCGGGGGTCGGGCCGTTCAGCAACGGGGCCGGGCTGGTTTTCCGGCAGTTCTTCTACTTCGTGGGGCTGTCCGCGATCGGGGCCGTGATCGGGCTGTTGCTGTTGATGACCACCGGGCTGGATCACCGGTCGCAGTCGTGGAAGCGGTACATCGAGCGGTCCGGCACGAAGCCGCGCAAGGCCGTGCGCCGATAGTTTCGAAGTCGGGTCAGAGTAGGCGCCGTGACGAATAGACGTGGTGGGTGGCGAAGCCCAGCCTCTCGTACAGCGTCACCGCCGGCGTGTTTCGCTGCTCGACCTGCAGATAGGCGTCGCGGGCGCCAAGTGCCGACGCCCACTCGACCAGGGCTGCGATGAGGAGCCGGGCCAGGCCGTTGCGGCGCACACGTTCGTCCACGCCGATCAGCGACAGGCCCAGCCAGCGCGACTCCGGGTCCGCCACGCAGCCGCGGGCGGTGGCCAATAGGGTGCCGCTCTCGTCGCGCCACTCGGCGAACCTCACCTGCGGCACGGACGTCAGCACGTGGCGAGCCGACTCCGGCAGCGGGCCCTTCCGGCCGCCCACCGCGGCCAGCCACTCGGCGGACGGCGATGTCGCCAGCTCGATCCGGCCGCCCGCCGCCGGACGCGAGGAGGGCGGGTCGTCGGGCGCGGCGGGTGAGGAGCCGGGCGAAATGGCGGGTGAAGTGCTGCCGGGCCAAGATTCGGAGACGCCGATGAGCCTCGCCACTGGCGCCGTCATCATCTGGGTCGCCGGCATCGCGATCCAGCCGCGGCGCTCGAGTTCGTCGTCGAGGCGCTGAAACAACGGTACCGGGACGCTCATGGCGGGGACGAGGGCTCGTTCGCCGTACCACTGCCGCACGAACTCGATCGCGTCGGACACTGGGAGGTCGGGGTCGCCGATGGCGAGGGCCGAGTTGGCGCGCTGGGTCCAGCCGTCGGTCGCGCGCAGCAGCCAGTCGCCGAGGTTGGCCTGCTCGCGGGCCGGCCAGCCCAGCGCGGCGGCGGCCTCGAGGGACTCGGTGGGGGTGAAGCGGCGGCGCGGAGGCACCGGCTTGGCCCTGGCGATCTCATTGACTGGAACGCGCACCGCGCCCGAGCGGGCACAGACTGTGAGATGCGTCTCGGTCACTTCGTCCAGGCGGCCCAAGATGTCCGAAAACACGGGTCGTTCGTCTCGCATGCCGACGAATCGGCGTACGACGACGCGCTGTCCCACGTGTTGCGGCCCGAGCACGATCGACCTCCCCTGAACCTGGATACTAGGCTCGTACCGCCGCGGTAGGGATGCGGCGGGGTCTGCCAGCCCAGGCTGGCAGCCTCAGGCGCGAAAGAGGGCGACCCGTGACATACATCATCGCCGAACCCTGTGTGGACCTGCTCGACAAGGCCTGCATCGAGGAGTGCCCTGTCGACTGCATCTACGAGGGCAACCGCATGCTCTACATCCACCCCGACGAATGCGTGGACTGCGGCGCCTGCGAGCCGGTGTGCCCGGTCGAGGCGATCTTCTACGAGGACGACGTGCCGGAGAAGTGGAAGGACTTCGTCGGCGCCAACTACTCCTTCTTCGACGAGCTGGGCTCGCCCGGCGGCGCGTCGAAGGTCGGCAAGGTCGAGAAGGACGCGTCGTTCGTCGCCGCCCTGCCGCCGCAGGAGCACGACCACTGACCGGCAACGGTTCCGCAGCAGGGGCCCGGCGCGCGCTGGCGGCCGGGCTGCCGGACTTTCCGTGGGACCGGCTCGAGCCGGCCAAGGTGGCGGCCGCCCGCCACCCGGGCGGCTTGGTCGACCTGTCGATCGGCACGCCGGTCGACCCCGTGCCCGCGATCATCCGCGCGGCGCTGGCCGAGGCGTCCGACGCGCCGGGGTATCCGCTGACCGCCGGCACCCCGCGCCTGCGCGAGGCGATCCGCGACTGGGTGACCCGCTGGTGCGGCCCCGGGTCCGGGTCGTTCGGAGTGCTGCCCACGATCGGCTCGAAAGAGCTGGTCGCCTGGCTGCCAACGCTGCTGGGTCTCGGGCCGGGCGACACCGTGGTGATCCCGCAGGTGTGCTATCCGACGTATGAGGTCGGCGTCCAGCTGGCCGGCGCCAACGTCGTGCGCGCCGACTCGCTGACCTCGCTCGGGCCGGCGCGCGTCGCCATGGTCTGGATCAACTCGCCGTCCAACCCGACGGGCCGGGTGCTGCCCGAGGCGCACCTGCGCAAGGTCGTCGAGTGGGCCCGAGAGCGCGGCGCGATCGTGGTCAGCGACGAGTGCTACCTCCCGCTGCCCTGGGAGTCGTCCCCGGTGTCGATCCTGTCGGTCTGCGACGGCGTGTTCGACAACGTGCTCGCCGTGCACTCGCTCTCGAAGCGTTCGAATCTCGCCGGGTATCGTGCGGGCTTCCTCGCCGGCGATCCCGCCCTGGTGGACGAGCTCCTCGCGGTGCGCAAGCACGCCGGCATGATCGTGCCCGACCCGGTCCAGGCCGCCATGGTCGCGGCGCTGGGCGACGAGACCCACGTGGACGAGCAGCGCGAGCGCTACGCGCGGCGACGCGCGATCCTGCGCGAGTCCTTCGAGCGGGCCGGGTTCTCGGTCGAGCATTCGGAGGCCGGTCTGTATCTCTGGGTGACCCGCGACGAGGACTGCTGGTCCACGGTCGGCTGGCTGGCCGAGCGTGGCATCCTGACCGCGCCGGGCGCCTTCTATGGCCCGGCGGGGGAGCGGCACGTCCGGGTGGCGCTGACCGCCCTGGACGAGCGGGTCGCCGCGGCGGCGACCCGCCTCTGAACGACCAAGCCCGGCACCGGCGGCCGAGGCAATCGGCTACAGCGCGCAAGGCCGTGGCGGCGGATCGCCGCCACGGCACTCACCCGGCGGGCGCGGGGCCCGGGGCTCAGTTCGCGTGCAGGTCGGCGTTGAGCTCGATGCCGCGGCCCTGGCGCTCGCGCACCTCCAGGCGACCGTTGACCGAGTTGCGGATGAAGAGCAGGTTGCTCAGGCCGGACAGCTCGCGCGCCTTGACCACGCGGCCGTCGGGGAGGGTGAGCTTCGAGCCGGCGGTGATGTAGCTGCCCGCCTCGACCACGCAGTCGTCGCCGAGGGAGATGCCGATGCCCGAGTTCGCGCCGAGCAGGCACCGCTCGCCCAGGCTGATGGTCTCCTTGCCGCCGCCCGAGAGGGTGCCCATGATCGAGGCGCCGCCGCCCACGTCGGTGCCGTCGCCGACCACGACGCCGGCCGAGATGCGGCCCTCCACCATCGAGGTGCCCAGCGTGCCGGCGTTGAAGTTGACGAAGCCCTCGTGCATCACCGTGGTGCCGGGGGCCAGGTGGGCGCCCAGGCGCACCCGGTCGGCATCGGCGATGCGCACGCCCGGCGGGGTCACGTAGTCGACCATCCGCGGGAACTTGTCGACGCCGAACACGTTCAGCCGGCGCCCGGCGCGGCGCTCGAGCGCGCGCAGCTCGTCGACCTGGTCGGGCAGGCACGGGCCGGCCGAGGTCCAGGCGACGTTGGCCAGCAGGCCGAACTGCCCGTCGAGGCTGGCCTGGTGCGGCTGGATCAGGCGGTGCGAGAGCAGGTGCAGGCGGAGGTACACGTCGGCCGTGCTCGCCGGTGCGTCGCCGAGCGACTGGATCTCGACGCGGACCACCTCCGTGCGCAGTCCCAGTTGAGCGCCCGAAGAATCCGGCAAATCGGATATACCAGAAAAATCGGTGAGGGCGGTCTCGGCGGTGCCGAGACCCAGGTTGCCGGCCGGGAACCAGGCGTCCAGAACCTGGCCCGAGGAGGTCACGGTGGCCAGGCCAAGCCCCCACGCGGGAGAGTCGATGTAGGCGGTCGTCACGTGACCGAACGCTACCCCATCTAGTGTCGAAGCCATGTTCACCCGTGATGTCCTCGCCGATCCCGTCGCCCTGACCCGTGCCCTCGTCGACATCGAGTCGGTCTCCGGCAACGAGGCCGAAATCGCCGACCGCGTGGAGGAGGCGCTCGCCACCACCGACCTGAAGGTTGAGCGGTTCGGGCACACCATCGTGGCGCGGACTGAGCTCGACCGGCCGCAGCGCGTGGTCCTCGCCGGGCACCTCGACACGGTTCCGCTGCACGACAACTTTCCCTCGCGGACCGAGGACGGTCTGATGTGGGGCTGCGGCACCGCCGACATGAAGGCCGGAACGGCGATCGCGCTGCACCTGGCGGTCACCGAGGCGGCGCCGCGCCACGACGTGACGTACGTGTTCTACGAGTGCGAGGAGGTCGACTCGGCCCGCAACGGGCTGAAGATCCTTGCCGATCGCAACCCGCACCTGCTGACTGACGCCTCGTTCGCGGTGCTGCTCGAGCCCACCCACGGCCTGATCGAGGGCGGATGCCAGGGCACGCAGCGTGTGCTGGTGCGCACCACCGGCAAGCGCGCGCATTCGGCCCGGTCCTGGCTCGGCGAGAACGCCATCCACAAGGCCGCGCCGATTCTGGAGCGCCTGCGACGGTACCGCGAACGCATCGTCACCATCGACGGCTGCGAGTTCCACGAGGGGCTGAACGCGGTGCGGATCACCGGGGGCGTGGCCGGCAACGTGATCCCGGACGAGTGCGTGGTGGAGGTCAACTTCCGCTTCGCGCCCGACCGGGACGAGGCGGCGGCCGCCGATCACGTGCGCGAGGTGTTCGAAGGCTTCGAGGTCGAGTTCGTCGACTCGGCGCCCGGCGCACTGCCGGGGCTCGACGCGCCCGCCGCCCGCGAGCTGCTCGCCGCGACCGGCCGCCCCGCGCGCGCGAAGCTGGGCTGGACCGACGTGGCGCGCTTCGCGGTGCTGGGCATCCCCGGCCTCAACTACGGCCCCGGCGACCCGAACCTCGCGCACAAGCAGGACGAACACGTCGAGATCGACAAGATCGTCGAGGGCGCCGAGGTCATGCGCCGCTGGCTGCGCGCAGACACCTGACCGAGCGGCAGCGACGAACAGGGAGGGGGCTGCCGAGCGCTACGCGGCCTCGGTCGGCGACTCCTCGGGTACCGAATCCAGTTGACGCATCATCCGGCGGACCGCGACCACCTCGCGGATCCGCCGGTTCATCTGCCGCTTCCGGCGGTCTTGATCCATTCGCGTCATGCCGGTCACCCCCCAATGCCTTGCCAACCGGTGTATCGGGTAAGACGCGGCGGCAGGGCCGAACGTTGCCCCCCGCACCCGTTTTCCTGCCCAAACCGGCCGATCATCGGGGCGCGGGCGGCCCGGTGACGAACGTCTTGCCGTCCGGATAGGGCCACGCGTTGGCGACGCAGCCCTCCAGCCCGAAGCTCTGGCGCGCCATCACCGGGGCGAGGGCGCCATTGCGCGGGCAGACCGCGTGCCCGTTGCCGACGAAGTGCCCGACCTCGTGGTTGATGACCATGTTGCGGTACTCCGCCACGCTCGGATACCACGCGACCCCGAGCAGCCAGCGCTTCAGGTTGATGATCACGTCCCGGCCGCCGCGGCAGGAGACCTCGCCCTTCGTCCGCACGCCGTGCTGGGTGCACATGGTGTCGGTGGTCGACGGCGTGGCCAGGTGCACGGTCAGCTCGCTCGCGCTGCCGGCCGCGACGCGCTGGAACGAGAACCGGCCGCCGGCGATCCAGCTGCGCGGGTCGCCGAGGGTGCGATGGACGGCGTCGGCGAACACCGCGGGGTCCACGCCCGAGCCCTGCTCGGTCGCGACGACGTAGCGCACCAGATGCCCCGCGGTGCCGACCCGGTCGCCGCCGCTCGCCGCGTAGTCGAACTTCCTGTTGCCCGTGGCGGGCACGCCCGGCGCGCTCGGCACGCTCGGCACGGTCGACCGCGCCGATGAGGGGGTCGTCGAAACGGGTTTCGCCTCGAACACGGACGGTGATGGTCCGGGCGCCTCCGAGGACGGGGCGACGGAAGACGGTGCCGCCACGAAGGATCCGGTGGGCGAGGACGGCCTCAGCCCATACCAGATGAGCAGAGCACCCGCCAGGACCACGCACAGCGGCGCGAACAGCAGCCACCGCCTACGCGTCATGGCGGTATTGGACCACGCCAAGGGCGGGTCTGGTGGGCCCGTTCTCGCTTGATCCACGTACCGTGACAGGCATGAGCGAGCCCAAACCCAGCCGGCCGCGGGAGCGGCACCGCGGAATGGTGACGCTGCGACGCGACGCGATTCCGCCGAGTACCGCCGATCAGCGGCTGCTCGACTCACACCTGCGGCACGAGTGGAAGACCAAGGACGCGTGGCGGGCGCTGCGCATCCTCAGCGAGTTCGTCGAGGGCTTCGACACGCTCGCCGACGTGCCGCCCGCGGTGAGCGTGTTCGGCTCGGCGCGCAGCAAGCCGGAGAGCCCGGAGTGGCGCATGGGGGAGGATCTCGGCGGCGCGCTGGCGCGAGCCGGCTACGCGGTCATCACCGGCGGCGGCCCGGGCGTGATGGAGGCCGCGAACAAGGGCGTGGCCGAGGCCGGCGGGCTCTCGATCGGGCTCGGCATCGAGCTGCCCTTCGAGCAGGGCCTCAACGAGTGGGTCGACATCGGCATCGACTTCCGGTATTTCTTCGCCCGCAAGACGATGTTCGTCAAGTACGCCCAGGCGTTCGTCGTGCTGCCCGGCGGCTTCGGCACGCTCGACGAGCTCTTCGAGGCCGTGACGCTGGTGCAGACGCGCAAGGTCACCAGGTTTCCGGTCGTGCTCATGGGCATCGAGTACTGGAGCGGCCTCGTCGACTGGATCCGCGGCACCATGCTGCCCGACGGCAAGATCGGGCCGGAGGATCTGGACCTGCTGTTCCTGACCGACGACGTCGACGCGGCCGTGCAGCACATCAAGGAGGCCGCCGGGCAGCTGGAAGAGGACAACAAGCTGGGTGGTGGTAGCTGAGGTGGCGGCGATCGGTGTGTTCTGCGCCTCCTCGCGGCTGCTCGAGCAGCGGTGGCTGGACCTCGCGTACGACCTCGGTGTGGAGATCGGCCGCCGGGGCCACAGCCTGGTCTCCGGTGGCGGCTGCGTCGGCATGATGGGGGCGGTGGCCGACGGTGCCCGGGCCGGCGGGGCCCGTACGTACGGCGTGATACCGCAGAACCTCGTGGATCTGGAGGTGGCGGACACCAAGTCGGACGAGCTGGTCGTGACCGACGGCATGGCCTCGCGCAAGACCCTGCTGATCGAGAAGGCCGACGCGTTCATCACGCTGCCCGGCGGCCTGGGCACGCTGGACGAGCTGTTCGAGGTCTGGACCACGGGCACGCTCGACCTGCACCACAAGCCGATCCTGCTGCTCGACGCGGACGGCTTCTACGCCGGCCTGCTCGACTGGCTGCGCGGCCTGACCCGGCACGAGTTCGTCCGCCCGTCGGCGATGTCGATGCTGCTGGTGTCGCGCGACATCGGCGAGTCGCTGGACCTGATCGAGGCGTCGCTGCTGGGCGTGGCTCGACGGTGACCTCGCGTGACCGGCGGGAATGTCGATGCGATGAATCGCGGGGCAGCGTGATTGCATAGCCGCGTGACCGCGACAGCTTCCCCTCCGGGGCAGCGCCGTGCCTACCGGCTCGTGCGCCGCCCCCCGGTCGCGGCCGTCCCGGTTCACGCCGACCCCTGGCAGCGCCTCGTCGTCGAGCACACCGCCGGCCCCCTGCTCGTGATCGGCGGGCCCGGCACCGGCAAGACGAGCACCCTCGTCGAGGCGGTCGCGGCCCGGGTCGCCGAGGGGGGCGACCCCGAGGGGATCCTGGTCCTGACCTTCGGGCGGCGCGGCGCGCTACGGCTGCGCGACCGGATCGAGGCGCGGCTCGGGCGCGCGAGCGGGCTGCGCACCACGGCGGAGCCGATGATTCGGACCTTTCACGGATACGCGTTCGGGCTGCTGCGCCGCGCCGCCGTCGAGCGGGGCGAGGCCTCGCCGCGGCTGCTGACCGGGCCTGAGCAGGACCTGGTGATCCGTGAGCTGCTCGCCGGGTCGGCGGCGCCGTGGCCGGAGTCGCTGCGCGGCGCGCTCAACACCCGGGCGTTCGCCACCGAGCTGCGCGACCTGCTGCTGCGGGCGGTTGAGCGCGGAGTCGGGCCGGCCGGGCTGGCCGAGCTCGCCAGGGTTCACCGGCGCGCGGACTGGGCCGCCGCTGCGGCGTTCTTCGAGGAGTATCGCCAGGTCCTGGCGCTGCGCGACGCTACGGCGCGGGGATCGGCCGCCTACGACTACGCCGAGCTGGTGCGGGCGGCGAGCGCCATGCTCGCCGACGATGAGGACCTCCTGGAGCGGGAGCGGCGGCGGCTGTCATACGTGTATGTCGACGAGCTGCCCGACACCGACCCGGCCCAGGTCGAGCTGCTCGAGCTCATCGCCGGCAACGGCAAGCACCTGGTCGCGCTGGCCGACCCGGACTCCTCGACGTTCGCGTTCCGCGGCGCCGACCCGGCGATCATCGGTGACTTCGCCACGCGGTTCCCGGGCGCGGTACAGGTGACCCTGCCGCACTCCCGGCGGCTCGGCGAGGGGCTCCTGGCGCCGGTCAGGCGGATCGCCGCACGGCTGCGCGGCCCGTCCCGGCACCGGGCGATGCTGCCGGGGCGAAGCGGAGGCATGGCGGAGACGCGCACGTTCGCGTCGGAGACGTCGGAGGCGGCGTTCATCGCACACCGGCTGCGCGAGGCGCACCTGCTGCGCGGCGTGCCGTGGGCGCGCATGGCGGTCGTGGTGCGCTCCACCGCTCGGCAGCTGGCGCCGCTGCAGCGGGCGCTGCACTCGGCCGGGGTGCCGACGGTGACCGAGGCCGAGGATCTGCCGCTGCACCTGCAGCCGGCGATAGCTCCGCTGCTGCTGCTCCTGCGGTGCGCGCTCGACGACGCCCGGCTGGACGAGGACGCGGCGGTGGCGCTGCTGCACTCGCCGCTGGGCGGGGCCGACCCGCTGGCCGAGCGGCGGCTGCGGCAGGGGCTGCGCGCCCTGGCGCTGGCCGCCGGCGACCGGCGCCCGTCCGGCGTGCTGTTGCTCGCCGCGCTGCGTGATCCGGCCGAGCTGGCCATGGTCGAGCGGCGGTGGGCCGCGCCCGCCCGGGCCGTGGCCGCACTGCTGCGGCAGGCCCGCGACGCGGCGGCCCGGCCCGGCGCGACCGCCGAGGAGGTGCTGTGGGCGGTGTGGCACGCCAGTGGCCTGGCCGAGCGGTGGTCCGCCCTGAGCGCCCGCGGCGGGCACCGCGGCTCGGCCGCGGACCGGGACCTCGACGCGGTCGTGTCGCTGTTCGACGCGGCGGCCCGGTTCACCGACCGGCTGCCCGGCGCCGGCACCGACGTGTTCCTCGACCACGTCGAGGGCCAGGACCTGCCGGCCGACAGCCTGGCGCCGTCGGCGGACCGCGGCGACGCGGTGCGCATCCTCACCGCGCACGCGGCGAAGGGCCTGGAGTGGGACGTCGTCGCCGTCGCCGGCGTGCAGGAGGGCGTCTGGCCCGACCTGCGGCTGCGCGGCAGCGTGCTCGGCTCGGAGCTGCTGGTCGAGGTGCTCGCCGGGCGCGCGATGGAGACGATCGGGCGGCTGTCGGCGCTACTGGATGAGGAGCGCCGGCTCTTCTACGTCGCCGTGAGCAGGGCCCGCGAGCAGGTGCTCGTCACCGCGGTCGCCTCGGGCGACGGCGAGGAGCAGCCGAGCCGCTTCCTGACCGAGCTGTCTTGGGAGGCGCAGGGCGCGGAGGACGAGCTGGACGGGCAGCCGGCGTTCGAGCCGCCCCGGGCGCTGACGCTGCCGACGCTCGTGGCGGAGCTGCGGGTCGCACTCGTCGATCCCGACACCCCCGCGGACCGCCGTGCCGCGGCCGCCGGGCTGCTGGCCCGCCTGGCCGCCGAGGGGGTGGCAGGTGCCGACCCGGACACCTGGTGGGGACTGCCGGCGCTGTCCGACGACCGGCCGCTGGTCGACCCGGGCGAGCCGGTGCGGGTCACGCCGTCGACCGTTGAGGGCGTCAACCGGTGCAGCCTGCGCTGGCTGCTGGAGCGGCACGGCGGCGCCCTGACCCCGTCGCCGGAGCAGTCGATCGGCAACCTCGTGCACGCCGCGGCGATGCTTGCCGCGGACGCGAGCGCGGACCGGGCGCAGCTGGTGGCGTATGTCGCCGACCGCTTCGACGCGATCGAGCTCTCCGCGCGCTGGCTCGCCGGCCGCGAGCGGGACCGCGCGGAGACCATGCTTGACAAGCTCATCGGCTGGCTGGCCGGCAACCCCCGCCGGCTCGTCGCGATCGAGCAGGACTTCCTCGTCGAACTCGCCGACCCGGAGGCGCCGGTCGAGATCAAGGGCCGGGTCGACCGGCTGGAGCTGGACGAGCTGGGCCGGCTCGTGGTCGTGGACCTCAAGACCGGCAAGTCCATCCCCGCCAACGCCAACCTGGCCGAGCACCCCCAGCTGGCCGCGTACCAGGCCGCGATCGAGCTCGGCGCCTTCGAGGAGTCGTCGGTGGCGGGGGGCGCCTCCCTGGTGCAGCTCGGCGGGGAGACCAGCACCGCGCGGGAGCAGGTGCAGCTGCCGCTCGGTGACGCCGACGATCCGAACTGGGCCCAGGCGCTGGTGCGGCGCACCGCGAGGACGATGGCGGCGTCGACCTTCAGCGCCGTGGTGAACAACAAGTGCCGAGTCTGCCCGGTGAAGACCTCCTGCCCCGTCTCGGGCAAAGGCCGGCACGTCGCATGACCGGTCCGAGGCCGGTGTATACCCCGGTGGAGTTGGCCCGGCTGCTCAAGCTCCCGGCGCCCACCCGGCAGCAGGCCGACGTCATCGCCGCGCCGGTCGGGCCGCTGCTCGTCGTCGCGGGCGCCGGCTCAGGCAAGACGGAGACGATGGCCGCGCGGGTCGTGTGGCTGGTCGCGAACGGGCACGTGCGCCCGGAGCAGGTGCTCGGCCTGACCTTCACCCGGAAGGCCGCCGGCGAGCTGTCGCACCGCATCCGGCAGCGGCTCGGCCAGCTGGTGCGCCGCCTGGGCCGCGACGACCTCATCGCGGGCGAGCCGACCGTCGCCACCTACCACTCCTACGCCGCCCGGGTGGTGCGCGAGCACGGCGTGCGGGCCGGCTTCGAGCCGTCCACCCGGCTGCTCACCGAGGCCGCCTGCTGGCAGCTCGCCGACGCGGTGGTGCGGGCGTACGACGGGGACATGACCGCGGTGTCGGCCGCGCCTTCGACGGTCGTCGACGCCGTGCTGCACCTGGCCGGCGACCTCGCCGAGCACCTGCGCGAGCCCGCGGACGTGGCCGCCTGGACCGGCCGGTTCTTCGCCGAGGTCGGCGCGAAAAGCGGCAAGATGGCCAAGCCGGTGCGCGACGTGCTCTCCCGGCAGCAGGCGCGCCTGCAGCTCCTTCCCCTCATCCGGCAGTACGCCGAGAAGAAACGCCTGCTGGAGGCGATGGACTTCGGCGATCAGCTCTCCCGGGCGGCCACGGTCGCGGTCGCGCACTCCGAGGTCGGGCAGGTCGAGCGGGACCGCTTCCGGGTGGTTCTGCTCGATGAGTACCAGGACACCTCGCACGCCCAGGTCGTGCTGCTGCGTGCGCTGTTCGGCGGCGGGCACCCGGTCACCGCGGTCGGCGACCCCTGTCAGTCGATCTACGGCTGGCGCGGCGCCTCGGCCGGCACGCTGGACCGGTTCCCGACCGAGTTCCCAGTCGAATCCCCAGTTGAGTCCCCGGACACGGCCGCGGGCGGGCCACCGGGACGCGACGCCAAACCGGCGCCGCTGTTGTCGCTGACCACCAGCTGGCGCAACCGGCCGGAGATCCTCGACGTGGCCAACGCGCTGTCGTTGCCGCTGCGCTCCTCCGGCGCCCGGGTCGAGGAGCTCGCACCCGCCGACGTGCTGGCCGAGCCCGCGTCCACCGCGACAGTGCACTGCGCTCTGCTCGACACGTACACCGAGGAGGCCGCCTGGCTCGCCGACCGGGTCCTCGCCTCGTGGCGGCTGGCGGCGAAGGTCGACCCGGACACGTTCCCGTATGACATCCCGGTCGAGGACCGGCCGTCGACCGCGGTCCTCGTGCGCACCCGGGCCCAGATCCCGGCGCTGGAGAATGCGCTGCGCTCGCGGGGCCTGCCGGTCGAGGTCGTGGGCCTCGGCGGGCTGCTGGACACGCCCGAGGTGCGCGACATCGTCAGCATCCTGCGGGTGCTCGCCGACCCGGCCGAGGGCGCCGCGCTGCTGCGCATCTTGACCGGCCCGCGGTGGCGGATCGGCCCGCGCGACCTCGTCGCCCTGTATCGCCGCGCCCGCGCGCTGGCCGCCGCCCGCCGCCACGGCGATGCGAACGCCGAGCCCGAGCTCGCCGACCGCCTCGACGAGGCCGTCCTGGTCGAGGCCCTCGACGACCTGGGGGAGCCGGAGGCGTTCTCCGCCGAGGGCCACCGCCGTTTCGTGCGCCTCGGCGCCGAGCTGCGCGCCCTGCGCCACCGCCTCGACCAGCCGCTGCCCGACCTGGTCGCAGACCTGGAGCGGGTCACCGGCCTCGACGTGGAGGTCGCGGCCCGCCCCGGCGACGCCGGCCTGGCCCGCGGCCACCTCGACGCGTTCAGCAACATCGCGGCCCGCTTCGCCACGGAGTCGGAGGGCGCGACGCTGAGCGCGTTCCTGGCGTTCCTGGCCGCGGCCGAGAACGAGGAGCGTGGCCTGGCGCCGGGCGAGGTCGAGGTCGTCGAGGGCGCGGTGCAGATCGTCACCGCGCACGCGGCCAAGGGCCTCGAGTGGGACGTGGTGGCCGTCGCCGGGCTGTGCGCCGACGTCTTCCCGGGCCCCAGCAACGCGGGCGATCACTGGCTCCGCGGTCTGGGGGTGCTGCCGTTCCCGCTGCGCGGCGACCACGCCGGCCTGCCGGCGCTGGACCTCTCCGGCGTCGCCGACGTCAAGGGCGTGGTGAGCGCCCTGGAGACGTTCAGCCGGGACTGGCGCGAGCACGACGTGCGGGAGGAGCGGCGGCTGGCGTACGTCGCCGTCACCCGACCCCGCCGGCTGCTGCTGGCCAGCGGGTACTGGTGGGGCGAGGGCGTCAAGCGGGCCCGCGGCCCGTCGGTGTTCCTGGAGGAGATCCGCGAGCGCTGCCTGGCCGGCGCCGGGGTGGTCGACGCGTGGGCGCCGAAGCCGGAGGCCGACGCGCAGAACCCGACCGCGGTCGACGTGTCCAGCGCGAGCTGGCCGGCCGACCCGCTCGGCCCCCGCCGGCCGCTGCTGGAGGAGGCCGCCGCACTGGTCCGTTCCGCCCCGGCGTACGACGTCCCGGCCTTGGATGTGCGGGCCTCGGATGTGCCGGCCTTGGATGCGCCGGCCTTGGATGCGCCGGCCTTGGATGCGCCGGCCGACCCGGCGCCCGACGCGGCGGTGCCGGCCGGCCCGGTGGAGGCGGCCGACCCGGTGGAGGCGCGCTGGGCCGCGGAGGCGGGGCTGCTCCTGGCCGAGCGGGCGCGGCTCGGCCCCCGCGCGGACGCCGCGGTCGAGGTGTCGCTGCCCGGGCACCTGTCGGTGTCCCAGCTCGTGGCGTTGCGCCGCGACCCGCAGCGGCTGGCCCGCTCGCTGCGCCGCCCGCTGCCGGCCCGCCCCGACCCGTACGCCCGCCGCGGCACGGCCTTCCACCACTGGCTGGAGCAGCGCTTCCAGGCCGAGCGGCTGCTGGACCTCGATGAGCTGCCCGGCGCCGCGGACGAGGGCGCCGCGCCGGACGCCGCCCTGAGCGACCTGCAGGCGCGCTTCCTGGCCAGCGAGTGGGCCGACCGGGTACCGCTCGACGTGGAGGTACCGTTCGCGTCGGTCATCGCGGGCGTCGTGGTCCGCGGCCGGATGGACGCCGTGTACCGCTACCCGGACGGCCGCTACGACGTTGTGGACTGGAAGACCGGCGCCCGCCCGGCCGGCGCCGACGCCACGGCCGCGGCGGTGCAGCTGGCCGCGTACCGGCTGGCCTGGGCCGAGCTGCGGGGCGTGCCGCTCGACACGGTGGGCGCCGCGTTCTTCTACGTCCGTGCCGGCGAGACGGTCCGCCCGGCCGACCTTCTTGATGAGGACGGCCTGCTCGCCCTCATCGCCTCGCTGCCCGCGTCCCGATAGCCCCGAAGCCCGGTGAGCGAAAGCTCAATGAATTGGCAAGGTTCCGACAGCTCGCTGTCGGTGGAACCGGTTCCTCCTCGAAGCTGTCCAAGAGGGCATGCGAGGGGATGTGCTCGGGATGCGGGCAGCGCACGTTCGTGAGATCGCCCTGGTGGTCGGGGTCGCAGTCGCCGGGGTGCTCACCGTCGCGTTCATCGTCCTGGGGGCAGCCGCCGCGTCGGGCGGGCCGCGGTATCCGCAGGTCACCCAGCTGCACCCGCCGCCGCAACCGCAGCCCTGAGCCGCCTTGAGCAGACCCTTCGGGCGGGTATCGCTGGCCGTCGTCGCGTCCGGCTGCGACACTTGGGCGTGAGATGACCGAGCAGCGTTCGCCCTGGGCCGTGCCGGACACGCAGACCGTGATCGAATCGGTCCGGAGCGAGTCCGCGCCGCCGTCCCCGACCCGGCCGATCACCAGCGAGCCGGGGGGTGCCGCACGCGTCGCGTCGGGTTACGCCTCGGGGCGCGTCTCGCGGCTGGGCACACCGCCGATCGGGCCGCCGCCGGACGCGATCAACTCCGGGCCGGACGACGATGACGATCCGGTCCGGCGCAACCAGCGGATCATGAAGTGGCTCGGCGGGGGCGCCGTTCTGATCGTCGCGATCGGGCTGATCGTGATCCTGGTGTCGGTGCTGACGAACAACGCGACGACGCCGGGCGGCCTGTTCAACCGGCACGCGCAGGGGCCCAGCGACACGCGGCCCGAGCTGGCGCGGCGCTGCCCGCCGCCGAGCATCCCGCCGGACAACCCCAACCGGGGCGACAGCGAGGTCCCGCCGGGGCCGCGGACCGTCGACAGTGAGTCGGGGATCAGCTACAAGGAGTTCGGATCGCCCTGGCGGCCCCTCCAGGAGAACTGGCACGAGCTGGGCGAGCTCAAGATCACTTATCGGATCGGGCAGGACTTCATCACCGAGCCGAACTATGACAGCAACGGCAACAACTACCACGCGACGATCCTCTCCGGGCACGTGCCGGCCGCGGTCAACGACGGCATGGTGCTCGACCTGCACTGCGTAGGCGACCAGATCGCCGCGGACGTGCGGATCAGCTTCTACCCCAAGGGCAACCAGCTCGAGCAGATCGAGGCCAAGGACCTCACGCTCGGCGGGCGCCCGGCCCGGCTGCTGAAGTTCCGGCTGCACTTCAGCCAGCCCGGGCTGCGGGCCAAGAGCGAGCTGGTGTCGATCGCGCTGGTCGACCTCGGCAAGCCCGACGCGGCGATCCTCTACGTATCGATCCCCGACACGCACCGTCAGTACGACCACGTCGCCGACGAGGCCCCCGCCAGCATCCGCCCGGCTTGAGCCTCGCTCGGATGGGCTCAGCTGGCGCGAGTTGCGCCCATCCGGCACGCTATCGCGCATGAAGCAGCGGCTCGCCCTCGCCGTGGCGCTCGGATTCGCCGTGGCTGCCCTGCCGGCCCTTCCCGCCCGGGCGGACGCCATCCGTGACGGCGAATGGCACCTGCGATATCTCAACGTCGCCGAGGCCAACCAGAGCAGCCGTGGCGAGGGCGTCACCGTCGCGATCGTCGACCGCGGGGTCGACCCCGCCCACGATGACCTCGCCGGCGCCGTGCTCGACCCGGTCTTCGTCGGCCGGGGCGACCGGCCCCTGCCCAGCGACCAGCCCTCGCCGAGCGGCGCGCCGGTGCCGGGCGACGCCCTCGGCGCCGACCCCGACGGCCACGGCACCGCGCTGGCGGGCACCGTCGCCGGGCACGGCCATGGCAATGGCCGCGTCGACGGCGTGATCGGCGTGGCGCCCGGCGCCAAGGTGCTGCCGGTGGTGCTCGACACGCCGGCCGACCGCCGGCCCGGCCCGGACGACCTGGCCGCCGGCATCGAGCTGGCGATCTCGCATCGGGCCGCCGTGATCGTGGTCGGGTACTCCGTCGCCGCCAGCGACCGGCTGGCGCAGGCGATCCGCGACGCGCGGGCCGCCGACGCGATCGTGGTGGCCGCCGACGGCGACCAGCCCGGTCACGAGTTCGAGCCCTACCCGGCCGCCTACGACGGGGTGCTCGCCGCGATCCCGCTCACCCGGGCGGGCGACGTGCGCGTGCGATCGACCAGCGGCCGGCGGCTCGGCCTGGGCGTGCCCGGGGTTCAGATCATGACCACCAACAGCGGCAACCGGTACCGGGTCGACGACGGCAGCGCCTCGCCCGGGCTGCTCGCCGGCGCGGTCGCGCTCGTGCGCTCGGCGTATCCGGACGCCCGGGCCGGCGAGATCGTCCGCCGGCTGACGCTGACCGCGGTCGACGCCGGGCCGAAGGGGGTCGACCCGGAGTACGGCCTCGGTCGTCTCGACCTGGTCCAGGCCCTCACCCGGCGGTTGCCGCCACCCTCGCCCTCACCCTCGGTGAGCGCGGCGTCCGCCGGTGTGTCGCCGGTCGCCGCGCCGGTGGCGCCGCTCCCGCGACCGCGATCGCGGGGCGAGTACGGCTGGCTGCTCGGCCTGCCGCTGCTGGCCGTGATCGCGGGTCTGGCCTGCTATGCCGGCCTGGCGGAGCGCCGAATCCGGCGTTCCGCGCGAGACGAAGTAGATTCGGTGGGTGTCCAGTCGTAGCCCGGCCGTGCGGATTCCGGCTTCCAAGTATCCCGTCGAGCGCTTCACCCTGCCCAACGGCCTGCGGGTGGTGCTGACCCCAGACCGCGCCGCGCCGGTCGTCGGTGTGGCGGTCGTCTACGACGTCGGCATCAGATCCGAGCCGCAGGGGCGCACCGGATTCGCCCACCTGTTCGAGCACCTGATGTTCCAGGGCTCGGAAAACCTCGAGAAGCTCGCGCACTTCCGGCACGTGCAGGGCTCGGGCGGCACGTTCAACGGCTCGACGCACTTCGACTACACCGACTACTACGAGACGCTGCCCGCCAACGCGCTGGAGCGTGCGCTGTTCCTCGAGGCCGACCGCATGCGCGCGCCCCGGCTCAACGAGGAGAACCTGCGCAACCAGATCGACGTGGTCAAGGAGGAGATCCGGGTCAACGTGCTCAACCGGCCGTATGGCGGGTTCCCCTGGCTGCGCGTGCCCCCGGTCATGTTCGACACGTTCGCCAACGCGCACGACGGCTACGGCTCCTTCGAGGACCTCGAGTCGGCCACGGTCGCCGACGCCGCGGACTTCTTCGACCGGTATTACGCCTGCGGCAACGCGGTGCTCGCGGTCTCCGGCGACTTCGACGTGGCCATCGCGACCGAGCTCGTCGAGCGGCACTTCGGCGACGTGCCGGCCCGGCCCGCCCCGCAGCGGCCGGACTTCGCCGAGCCCGACCTGACCGCGGAGCGCCGCTCCTCGTACACCGACCGCCTGGCGCCCATGCCCGCGGTCGCGGCCGCGTGGCGGGTGCCCGATCCGATCAGCGATCTCTCCGCATATCTGCCGTATGTGGTACTCGCCGAGGTGCTCACCGACGGAGACGCCTCCCGCCTCGTCGAGCGGCTGGTGCTGCGCGACCGGTCGGTGACGAGCATCGGTGGGTACATCGGGTTCATGGGGGAGCCCTTCGCGGTGCGGGACCCAACGGCGCTGGTCCTGCAGGCGTTCCTCCCGCCGGACGGGGACGTGGACAAGGTCCTGCGTAGCGTCGAGGAGGAGTGCGCGCGCATCGCGAGCGACGGTCTGGCCCCCGAAGAGCTCAGCCGCACGCAGGCGCGCATGGCGACCCACCTGCTGCGCGACACCGACGCGGTGCTGGGCCGCGCGCTGCAGATGGCCGTGCTGGAGCAGCAGCGCGGCGAGCCGGAGCTGCTCAACCAGTTGCACACGCTGATTGGTGAGGTTACCGAGGAGCAGATCGTCGCGGCCGCGGGGCAGCTGGTCCCGTCGCGTCGCGCCGCGGTCGAGGTCATCGCCGGAGGAGCCAAGTGACTGTGACAATCCCGCCGCGCGCACTGCCGGTGCTCGGGCCCAACCGCCCCCTCAAGGTGCCGAACACCGTCGAGCAGACGCTGGACAACGGCCTGACCGTGATCGCGCTGCGGCGCGCGTCGGTGCCGCTGGTGGAGGTACGACTGCGAGTGCCGTTCGCGCAGGCGCACCTGGCGCGGGCCGCGCTGCTGACCCAGACGGCGCTGTCCGGCACCTCGACCATGTCGACCGTCGACATCGCCGCCGAGCTGCAGAAGGTCGGCGGCGGTCTGTCCGCCGGCGCCGACCCCGACCGCCTGCTGATCTCCGGCAACGCCCTCGTCGACGGCCTCGATCGGCTGCTGGACATCCTCGCCGAGGTGCTGACGGACGCGGCCTACCCGGCCGAGGAGGTCGACACCGAGCGGTCCCGGCTGGTCGACCGGATCCGGGTGGCGCAGAGCCAGCCCAGCCACCTGGCCCGGGTGGCGCTGCTCCAGCGGATGTACGGCAGCCACCCGTACGCCGTGCAGACGCCCACGCCCGAGCAGGTCGAGGCGGTCGTCCCCGACGAACTGCGCGCGCTGCACGCCGAGCGGCTGCACCCGGCCGGCGCCACACTCGTGATCGTCGGCGACCTCGAGCCGGAGCAGGCGATCGCCGCCGCGGAGCGGATGCTCAGCAAGTGGAACGGCGGCGGCGTCGCCGCCGAGCTACCACCCGCCCCCGATCTGGTGCCCGGGCCGCTGACCCTGGTCGACCGGCCCGACTCGGTGCAGTCCTCGCTGCGCGTGGCCCTGCCGGCGGTGTCGCGCAAGCACCCGGACCACGCCGCGCTGCAGCTGGCCAACCTGGTCTTCGGCGGCTATTTCTCCTCCCGGTGGGTCGAGAACATCCGCGAGGACAAGGGGTACACCTACGGCCCGCACTCGCTCATCGAGCACGCGGTCGCGGGCTCGGCGCTGGTGCTCTCCGCCGAGGTGGCGACCGAGGTGACCGGCCCCGCGCTGCTGGAGACGCTCTACGAGCTCGGGCGGATCGCCAGCCTGCCGCCGAAGGACGAGGAGCTGGAGCAGGCCCGGCAATACGCCCTCGGCACGCTCCAGCTGGGCATGTCCACGCAGGCCGGGCTCGCCGGTCTGGTGTCCACCTATGCCGGCTTCGGCCTGCGGCTGGACTACCTGGCCGAGCACGCGGCGCGGCTGGCCCGGGCCGGCAAGGACGAGGTGGCCGCGGCCGCCGCGCGATACCTCGCCCCGACCGGGGCCGCCGCGGTGGTCCTCGGCGACGCCGCCAAGATCGAGGGCTCGCTTGCCGCACTGACGCCGGTCGTCCGGGCCGAAACGTCGTGACGGCCGTGCGGCCGAGCGCCGCCGAATCGCGGGACCACTCCGGTCCGCCGCTCGCGCGCGGGCCGCTGGACCGGGCGGCGCACCGGCGTACCGACGAGGCGTGGCTCTCGGCCGCTTGGGAGAGATCTCGGGTCGTGGTCGTCGACGACGGCCACGTGCTGGTCCGCCCGGGCGACCCGCCGGAGCTGGTGCTGATCGACCCGGCCGACGCACCGGCCGGGGAGCGCTTCTTCCTCGGCGAGGAGGACGGGACCGTGTATTTCGCGGTCGCCGCCGACGCCGCGCCGATCGACGGCACCAGCCGGGTCAACGTGCGCCAGGTCGGGCACGCGCTGCCCGCCCTGGCGGCGGGGCTTTTCATCACCGCGGTCGCGCTCGCCAACTGGCACTCGCGGCACCCGTACAGCCCACTGAGTGGCAAGCTGACCGTCGCGGCGCAGGGCGGCTGGGTCCGGACGACGCAGGACGGCGGGGAGACGCTCTGGCCACGCACCGATCCGGCGGTGATCATGCTGGTGCACGACGGCGTGGCCGGGCCCGACGGGCGCTGCCTGCTCGGCTTCAACGCGCAGTGGAAGGCGCTGGGTGCCGCGGTGCCGCGCTTCTCGACGCTGGCCGGGTTTGTCGAGCCCGGCGAGTCGGCCGAGATGGCGGTCGCCCGGGAGGTGTTGGAGGAGGTCGGGGTCCGTGTCAGCGAGGTCAGCTACCTGGCGAGCCAGCCGTGGCCGTTCCCCGGCTCGCTGATGCTGGGCTTCCACGCGCTCGCCCCGGCCGGCGCCGCGATCACGGTCGACGCCGAGGAGATCGCCGAGGCACGCTGGCTGACCCGCACCGAGATCGCCGCGGTGCTCGACGGCGAGTCGCAGGAGTTCGGGCTGCCGTTCCCCGCGTCGATCGCGCACTATCTGATCACTGCGTGGCTGCACGCCTGAGCGCCTCGGCGTGCCACGTGGCGCACCACAGATCCAGCACGGCGGCGGCCTGCGCGGGCTCGACCTCGCGCAGTTCGTCGTCGATGCGCTGGCTGACGAAGGCGTTGGTCGGGTGCCACGCCAGGTCTCGCCACACCGCCTCCTCGCTCACCCCGCCCGTCGAGGTGACCGTGCGGCGCAGCAGTGACAGCGGCCGCTCGGCCGTGGTCTCCGCGTCGACGCGCACGAAGTGGGTGACGAGCACCCGAGGCTCCCTCGGCGGCCCGGCCCGCCACGCCCGCAGCGCTTCGTCGGTGAGCCGCTCGCCGGGCGCCGGTGCGGGGGCCTGGTAGGCGTGCGCGTGCATGCGCGCGAGCAGGTCCGGCTCGGGCGCGAGACCCGACTCGAGGACCTCGGAGACGAACCGCTCGGGCCACAGCCACAGCCCGTCGGTGTGCAGCACCGAGGGGCCGTGGCCGCGTCCGATGGTGGTGCCGCCGGCGAGGTATTCCGCGATCCGGTGGCGACGTTCGGGATCGGCCACCCGGGGTCGCTCCGGCGCGTTACGCACGGCGGCATACAGACGAGCGACCCGCATGGTGGCCGGCCTCCCCAGGCATTCCGGCAGGGCAGGAGCCCTAGCCAGCCACCGTAACGGATTTACGCCTGTTCAGCTACCGACAGTTTCCAAGTGCTTCTTGACCTGCACGATCGACGGGTTCGTCATGGCGGTGCCGTCGTCGAAGCGCAGCGTGGGGACGGTCTGGTTGCCGCCGTTGACGCTCTCGACGAACTTGGCCGCCTCCGGGTCCCGCTCGATGTCGACAACCTGGTACTGAATGCCCTCGCGGTCCATCTGGGTCTTGAGTCGGTGACAGTAGCCGCACCAGGGGGTCGAGTACATGGTCAGCATGGCTTGTTCCTCCAAGAAGCATCGGCCGGGTCACACAAGGCAAAACCGCATAACGTCACGCCCGGCTGGAATGATGTCCAGCTGTGGCGGACTCCTCAGAGATTCTCGCGGGGCCCATCCTGGAGGGCTTGGACCGGGACCAGTCGGTCGCGGTGACCGCCCCGGCGGGGCCGCTGTGCATCCTGGCCGGCGCGGGCACCGGCAAGACCAGAGCGATCACGCACCGCATCGCCCATCGCGTCCGGTCCGGGCAGGTCCGTGCCCAGCACGTCCTCGCCGTGACGTTCACCGCCCGGGCCGCGGCCGAGATGCGCGAGCGGCTCGGCCGCCTCGGCGCCGACGGTGTGCAGGCGCGCACGTTCCACGCGGCGGCGCTGCGGCAGGTGCGATACTTCGCGCCCCGCCTGTTCTCCGGCCGCGAGATGCCCGAGCTGCTGGACAGCAAGGCCCGGCTGGTCGCCCTCGCCGCCACCCGCGCCGCGCTGAAGACCGACCGCGAGGCCGCCCGCGACCTGGCGAGCGAGATCGAGTGGGCCAAGTCCTCACTGATCGAGCCCGGCGACTACGCGGCCGCGGCGGCCAAGGCCATGCGCGAGCCGCCGCTCGATGCGGCCAAGGTCGCCGAGGTGTACGCGCACTATGAGCGGATCAAGCGCGCCCAGGGCGTGATCGACTTCGAGGACATGATCCGCGCCGCGATCTGGGCCGTCGAGGAGCACCCGGACGTGGCCGAGCAGGTCCGGGCGCAGTATCGGCACTTCGTCGTCGACGAGTATCAGGACGTCAACCCGATGCAGCAGCGGCTGCTGGACGCCTGGCTCGGCGACCGCGACGACCTGACCGTGGTCGGCGACGCCAGCCAGACGATCTACTCGTTCACCGGTGCCAGCGCGTCGTACCTCGTCGACTTCAAGCGCCGCCACCCGGCGGCCACGGTGGTCCGGCTGATCCGCGACTACCGCTCCACTCCGCAGGTGGTCGGCCTGGCCAACGCGGTCATCTCGCGCGCCCGCGGTGACCTGTCCCGGCTGCGCCTGGAGCTCGTCGGCCAGCGCCCGGCCGGTCCGGAGCCGACCGTGCACACCTTCGCCGACGAGCCGGAGGAGGCCGCCGCGGTGGCCGCCCGGTGCGCGGAGCTGATCGCGGCCGGCACCCCCGCCCGCGAGATCGCCGTGCTGTTCCGGGTCAACGCCCAGTCCGAGGTCTACCAGGAGGCCCTCGCCGAGGCGGGCGTTCCCTACGTGCTGCACGGCACCGAGCGCTTCTTCGACCGGGCCGAGGTTCGCGAGGCCATGATCGCCCTGCGCGCCTATCGCGGCGACACCGCCGGCGGCCTGGTGGAGACCGTGCACGCGGCGCTGGAGCGGGTCGGCTGGCGGCCGGATGCCCCGCCCGCCGGCGGCGCGCAGCGCGAGCGCTGGGAGGCGGTCGCCGCGCTGGTCAACCTCGCCGAGGCCAGTTCCGCGCCGGCACTGGAGGACTTCAACGCCGAGCTGTCCCGGCGCGCGGCGCTGCAGCACGTGCCGACCGTCGAGGGCGTCACGCTGTCGTCGCTGCACTCGGCCAAGGGCCTGGAGTGGGACGCGGTGTTCCTGGTCGGCCTCGCCGAGGGCACGCTGCCGGTCATCCACGCCCGCACACCCGACGCGGTGGAGGAGGAGCGCCGGCTGCTCTACGTCGGCGTCACCCGGGCCCGGCACACCCTGTGGCTCTCCCACGCCGCCGCCCGCACGCCCGGCGGACGCACCCGGCGCCCGAGCCGCTTCGTGCCCTCCGCCAGAGACCAACTCGCCGCCCCGCCCGATGCCCGCCACCCACGACGCCCGCTCGACAAGGCCGCCGTGGCCGGCCGGGCCCGTCGGGTCATGGCCGTCTCCTGCCGGGTCTGCGGCACCGGGCTGTTCAACGGCGCCGACCGCAAGCTCGGCCGGTGCGCGACCTGTCCGTCGGACCTCGACGAGGAACTCCTCGCCCGGCTCGTCGACTGGCGCGCCCGGCTGGCCGCGATCCAGAAGGTCCCGGCGTTCGTCATCTTCACCGACGTGACCCTCTCGGCCATCGCCGAGCGCCGCCCCGGCCGCCGTGAGGAGCTCGCGGCGATCGCCGGCATCGGCCCGCGCAAGCTCACGCTGTACGGCGACGACGTCCTCGCATTGATCGGCGGCGCCACCGTCGACGCCCTCGCCGACGGGCACGCCTGACTCTCGTCCCGTTCTCCCCGCCGCGCTGCGACCTTGGCCCCGGCGGGTCACCCGGACGTGCGGTTTCGTCCTCCGCGTAACGACCGCCGCGCCTCGCGCTCCGTCGTCGTGGTGCCGGCTCGGCGCCGTTGACCTGCGCGAACGCGGCGGATTGAGCAGCGGTTCAATCGGTTGCCGAGCCGCTGGAAATGTGACAAGGACTTTCTCCGGAAAATCGATTGCCCTACCGTTGAGGCACGGCATAGCCTGCGAAGACGACGCCGGAAGACCGGCGGCGGCCGACCACGAGTCTGCGGAGAGAAGGTGGCACTTGTGAAGCTCTATTCAACCCTGGAGCTGCGCTCGCTGCTGCCTGCCGTCTGCTCGCCGGTCGTGTCGGTCCGTCGCGTCGCGCCGCAATGGCAGGCGTCTGCCCTGGCTCAGGACCTAGTCCTGATTCCGGCCGCCGTCGAGGCTGCCCCGGCCGTCGTCCCGGCACCGTCCGCGCTCGTCGCGGCGGTCGCTACCGGGTCGGTCCGGGTCGACCTGACGGTTCGGGGCACCGAGCCAGGCAGCACGGAGGAGACCCGCACCGACGTCATCCGTATCGATGAGATCCACGTCGCTTCGGCGGCTCAGCTCGACCAGCGCGAAATCCGGGTTCAGGGGACCACTGGGTTCAGCGCGAAGCATGACATGACGGCTCCGAAGCCCAATGGCGGAGTCCGCGGCATACCACCTCGAGGCAGGCCGGTCTAGCAAAGACCGACTCACCGGCTCACCTCGAGGCCGCGGAACCCGTTACCGGGATCCGCGGCCTCATTCATTTGCACCGGACGATCACACCAAACGATCGACAAACAGAAAGGGGTGACCGGGATGAGTCTGGCCTTGGCATCGATCGACGTGCGCGTCGAGTCGGCCGTGGACGAGCGTCTCCGCGTCGCTGCGCGAGGCGTCAAGTCCGACCTGCCGTGCCGCACCTTCGACCCGGACCTGTGGTTCGCCGACTCGCCGGCGGAGCTCGAACTCGCAAAGTCGCTCTGCATGGAGTGCCCGCTGCGCGCCGAGTGCTTGGCGGGCGCGGTCGAGCGCGCCGAGCCCTGGGGCGTCTGGGGCGGCGAGATCTTCGAGCGCGGCGCCGTCGTGCCGCGCAAGCGTCCGCGGGGCCGCCCGCGCAAGGAGGACGTCGCTCGCGACGCCGTCCTGCGGGTCGAGGTCGCTGCTCGCACCGCGGCGGTCACCGCCGGGGTGGCGGCCTGACATGAACGCACATCGCCTGCCGGCCAGCCGAGTGTCGCGCGCCGCGCGACGGACCCGGCTTCGTCACAACGAGATCAGCACCGACGTACGAACCAACCGACCCAGGAGCTTCGCGATGTCCTTGCAACTACTTCATGAAGCACTGTCGCGCGCGCGAATGCGTGGGCCTCAGGCTCTGAAGCGCTCTGAGGCTTACCCGTCCGCCCGTCAGGTCGCCATGCGTGCCAAGCGCGAGCAGGAGCAGCACCTGACCCGACACTGAGATCGGCAAACGGGCCCCTTGCCATGAGGGGCCCGTTTCCGCGTCTGCGCTTTGCTACTTGCGGCGCCGGGGCTTCTTCACCGTCGGCTCCTTGACCGCCGGATCGGCGAAGCCCGGCAGCCACTCGGTCAGGATGCCCCGGTAGCCGGCCCGTGCCTCCAGCTGGCACAGCACGCCGATCGAGCCCAGCGTCACGCGGTGCACCATCATGTACGACGGGGGCAGGTTGAGCTGGCGGCTGAGCGTATAGGCCGGGCTCTTCGGGTTGGCCAGCCGCCCTGCCTCGGCGCGCAGCCAGGCGCGGGTGAACTGGAACTCTTCCTCGGCGATCGGGTCCAGCATCGGCCGGATGTAGCCGAGCACCGCCGGTGCGTCGACCTTCGCGTCGATCTTGATGAACCCCTCCTGCTGCAGGCCCTCGAGCACGGCCTGCGAGTCGCCGGTCAGGGCGAGCCGGGTCAGCCGGCCGATCACCTCGGGGTGCCCGCCGGGCAGGTGGGCGACCGCGCCGAAGTCGAGCACTCCGAGCCGGCCGTCGGCGAGGAGGCGGTAGTTGCCCGGGTGCGGGTCGGCGTGCAGCATCTCGGCCCGCGCCGGCGCGGAGAAGTGCAGCAGCGCCATGAGGTGCCCGGCGCGGTCGCGTTCCTCTTCGCTGCCTCCGGAGATGATGGCTGACAGCGGCTTGCCCTCGACCCATTCGGTCACCAGCACACGCGGCGACGAGGCGAGCACCGGCGGCACGTAGATGTCCGGGTCGCCGTCGAACGCCTCGGCGAACGTGGTCTGTGACCGGGCCTCGAGCTCGTAGTCGAGCTCCTCGGTCACGCGGTCACGGATCTCCTGCACCAGCGGCTTGACGTCGAGGCCCGGCTGGATCGCCTTGAACAGCCCCGCGAAGCGGGCCAACTGGTTGAGGTCGGAGCGCAGCGCGTCGCCGGCGCCCGGATACTGCACCTTGACGGCCACCGACCGCCCGTCGGCCCAGATCGCCCGGTGCACCTGCCCGATGCTCGCCGCGGCGGCCGGCTTGTCGTCGAACTCCTTGAACATCGAGCGCCAGTCCTCGCCCAGCGACTCGGACAGGACCCTGTGCACGCTGGCGGCCGGCAGCGGCGGCGCGGCCTCCTGCAGCTTCGTCAGGGCCGCCCGGTAGGGGCCGGCGAGCTCCTCGGGCAGGGCTGCCTCGAACACGGAAAGCGCCTGCCCCATCTTCATCGCGCCGCCCTTGAGCTGCCCGAGGACGCTGAAGAGGTGCTCGGCGGTGCGACGCTGG
This sequence comes from Dactylosporangium sp. NPDC051484, assembly GCF_040689395.1. NCBI lineage: Bacteria > Bacillati > Actinomycetota > Actinomycetes > Micromonosporales > Micromonosporaceae > Dactylosporangium > Dactylosporangium sp. NPDC051484. Next base: position 139,767 of record NZ_JBFAZX010000008.1, read on the forward strand.
ACATCGGCGGAGACCACGTCGGCGGCCATGCCCGTGACGCGCTTGCCAAGGCCGAGGGCGGCTCGGCCGGCCAGCCCGAGGGGGAGTGACGCCAGCCGTGCGGTGCGGGCGACTGCGCCCCTAGGGATCTCGGTCACAAGTCATTCTTACCCGTTCGGAGCACCTCGACGACGGCGACGGCAGTCACAGCGTGGGTGGGCCACCCATTCGCGACGTCGGAACTCGCCGGGCCGGGCGATTTCGACGATCGCCGCCTCGGTGCGCGGCGACGCCCCGTCGAGGTACGAGAGCACCTCGTCGGCGGCGAATGCGGCCCCGGCCATCGCCGTGGTGAGCGTGCACGGCTCGCCGACGCCGGGCGGGGCGGTGGCCAGCTGGGCGGCCAGCACGGGCCACGCCGGGTCTCGGTCGCGCCGGTGCAGGTCAAGGCAGAGGCGGCAGGGGGAGCCGGCGGGGCGGACGAGGGGGCCGACGAGGACGGTGCCCAGCCGGACGGTGACCTCCAGCCGCGGCAGCGTGTGCAGCCGAATGCCGTGGCGGGCCAGCGCGGGCGGGTGCCGGTCGCCGACCCTGACGACGAAGTCGACGTTGTCCGACCGTACCGAGGAGACATCCACGCCCGGCGCGAACCGCACGATCGCCGTGCAGGTCGCGATCGCCCGCGAAGCGGCGACGTCCTCGGCGGCGAGCCCGCCGACGGCCACGTCCGCGTGGGTCGCGGTGCCCTCGACGACTGGGTGCACGTGCCCGACGCCGGCCCCCGCCAGCGCGGTGGCCAGCGGCGCGACCAGCGGCCCGTCGCCGGCCACGACGACCCGCGAGGCGGTGCGCCGGCGCAGCACGTCGGCCGGGGTCCGGGCCTCGTCGCCGGCGCGCAGCCGCAGCCCGATGGCGGCCGCCTCGACGGCGAGCCGGGCGCCTACCGGCCCCGGCAGCCCGGTGGGCACCAGCGCGTGCGCGCCCACCACCAGCCCGGCCGAGCGCAGGGCCTGCACCAGATCGAGCACGTCGGCGCCGTCGAGCCCGAGCGGCTCCGCGGCGGTGAGCAGCGCCTGCAGCGTGTGCGAGCCGTCGAGCAGGTCGAGCACGCGGGCCAGCTCCGGCCGGCGCAGCTCCAGCACGATGGCGGCGGAGGGGTCGGTGCCCAGCTGGACGGTGCGCTCGTCGCGCCAGAGGCGCCGCAGTCCGGGTAGCAGCGTCGGTCGCATGCCCGAAACGCTTGCACGTCCGGCCCCTCGCCCGGGCCGGTTATCCACAGCACGATCCACCGCGGACTTGGGTTATCCACAGCCGATGGCGGGGTTATCCACAGGTTCGGGGTGCAAAGGCCGCATTCTGCCCGGGAACGCTGACCGGATGGCCCAGGCTGGCCCGGGCCGTTCGTGGTCCTGCGGCGCGCGGGTCGGCTGTGGGCGGGTCAATGGTTCGGACCCCTTCGCCGGTCCGCGCGGCGAGCGCTCGGTGGGCCGCGACGTGAGCGCATCGGGCGCCTGCGGCGAGTGCCGATGGTTCGGACCTTTGCCGCGTTCGCCCTGGCGAATGCGCTGGGAGTTCGCGGAACCGGGCTGGGAACTCGCGCAACCGGGCGCTCGCCGGGCCGGGAGTTCGCGGACCGGGCGCCCACCGGGCCGGGTGGCCCGGTGGGCGGGCAGCGCGAGCGCGCCGTTCCGCGCGGGGTCCGCGCGACGATTCTGGGGGCTCACGGGCAATGCCGCATATCCGGGCCGAATGCCGGGGCGGGGAGGCGGGTCCTCCCGGCGGGCTTCCGGGCGCGCTCTGCGCCGTACGGCCCGGTTCGGGCTTTGCCAGGGATGCCCGGCCGGGGACGCCGGGTCCGGGCTGCGTCGAGGACGCTGAGCTCAGGCCTTGCCGAGAATCCGGTTGACCGTGGTGCCGCAGACCGGGCAGGCGCCCTTCGCCATCTTCATGCCGGTCTTCGAGATGGCGATCTCGCCCTCGAAGTCCCGCTTCTCCTTGCACTTGACGCAGTAGCCGTTATAGGTCTCGGCCACGATGCCCTCCTCATCTCGGTCCGGCACGCCCCGCGCACCGGTGCTGACCAGCTAGGCCAACGTGGTGAGTGTGCCTTGTCGGACACTCGGGGAAAGTGTGGTTACACGGGACACGCCGAGCGTAATCGGAAGATCTTCCCTACAACCGCACCGTACACACTATGCACAGCCTGGGGATAACCGTGTGGGCAACGCTGTGGGTTGCTGTGGATGAAATCCGCGCCGAGGCCCTCGCGACCCCGGAACGGGCCGGTCATCCGGTGGAATCTTTCCGACGAGCTGCTACGAATGGGTGATTTACGGGCGCGCTCCGCGAGATTGGCCCTTGCGAAGAGATGGCCGCATCCGGCTAGCGTTCCTCCGTGAGCGGTACCCGAGGGGGACCGGCATGACGCGCAAGCCGGTCATCGAGGTGCGGCGCAGCAAGCGCCGCCGACGCACGGTGTCTGCCTATCGTGACGGTGAGCGGGTGGTCGTGCTGATACCGGCCCAATTCTCCCGTGCGGAGGAGCGCGAATGGGTCGATCGCATGCTGGAGCGCCTTGCCGCCCGTGAGCAGCGCGCCCGCCGGACCGACACGGACCTCACCACTCGCGCGCAGCGCCTCGCTGCCCGCTACCTGCCCGATCACCCCGCGGCCGCTCGCCCGGCGAGCGTTCGGTGGGTGCAGAACCAGAACGGACGCTGGGGGTCTTGCACGCCGGCAGACGGTACCATCCGTATCTCGCACCGCGTGCAGGAGATGCCGGACTGGGTCATCGACTACGTTCTGCTGCACGAGCTGGCACACCTGGTGATTCCGAGTCACAGCAGCGCGTTCTGGGCGCTCGTGGCCCGCTATCCGAAGGCGGAGCGGGCCCGGGGGTATCTTGAGGGGGTGTCAGCGGCGGCCGGTCTCGGGATCAGCGAATGACGGCGGCTGCGGTCGTCGCCCTGCTCGTGCCGGTGGCCTGGTCCCCGCCGGGCACCGACCTCGACTCCTGGCGTGCCGCGATGGCCGAGGACCTCGTCGACCTGCTGACCCCGCTGCCGCGTGTCCAGCCGGCCATCGCCGCCGTCGCGGCCGACCTCCCGCTGGCCGCCAAGATCGCCTGGCCGACGACCCGGATCTACGAGGTCGAGACCCCCACCATCCGCGCCGCGCTCGCCGCGGCGGCCGCCGACGGCCACGACAAGGCCGCAGTGGTGCTCGCCGACGCGCCGGACCTGCCGGGAATGCTCATCGGCAAGCTGCTGCGACCCCTCTCGACCCGCGCGGTCGCGATCGCACCCGCCTACGATGGCGGGCTGCTCGGCGTCGCCGCCCGTCTGCCGCTGCCGGAGTGGCTGCCGGAGCTGGACGCGGAGACGGGCGACGTGGTCACGGCCCGCCGACCGGCCCCGGAGCCCACGCTGGTCGCCGCGGCACCCGGCTGGCACCGCCTGCGCGGCCCGTCCGACCTGCGCCGCCTGGACCCTGCCCTGGACGGCTGGGAAGCCACCAGGGCGATCCTGACCTGACCACGGCCCCCGAGGCCCCCGACGGCGCAACGCCCCGGCTCCGCCAGCCGTCTTGGCGATCCGGGCCCGAGCCAGGGCGCGCTCCTCGTTACTCCTTCGGCTCCTCGCCGCCCGTCGCCTCGTTGAAGCCGAGGTCGCTCAGGTCGAGCTGGGTGCGGGCGAACATGTCCGGCTCGGCGAACGCCTCCTCGTCCGGCAGCAGGTCGGGGTGGCCCCACAGGGCGTCCCGGCCGCTGATGCCGCGGTGCTCGGCCAGCGCGTTCCACAGCGCGGTGGCCTCGCGTAGCCGCCGCGGGCGCAGCTCCAGGCCGACCAGCGCCGCGAAGGTCTGCTCCGCCGGGCCGCCCGCGGCGCGCCGGCGCCGGAACGCCTCGGAGAGCCGCACGACGTCGGGCAGCCGATCGCCGGCCGCGCGGTCGACCACGTGGCAGACCCAGCCCTCGACCAGCGCGAGCGCGGTCTCGAGCCGGGCCAGCGCGGCCCGCTGCTGCGGGGTGTCCTCGGGCGTGAAGATGCCCTCGAGCACGAGCTCCTGCGGGTCGCTGCCGAGCGTCGACGGGTCGATGCGGCTCATCGCCTCCTCGATCGCGTCCCGGTCGACGTGGATGCCGGCGGCATACGCCTCGACCGCGGCGAACACGTGGCCGCGCAGCCACGGGACGTGGCCGAAGAGGCGCTGATGGGCGGCCTCGCGCAGGGCGACGTAGAGGCGCACCTGGTCGTCGGGGATCTCCAGGCCCTTGCCGTATTCCGCGATGTTCGCCGGCACCATCGCGGCGGTGCCGGCCGGACCCAGCGGCAGGCCGATGTCGCCGGCGGAGAGCACCTCCGCGGCGAGCGAGCCGAGCGCGGTGCCCAGCTGGCCGCCGAGCAGCGCGCCGCCGAGCGAGGCGACCATCGAGGTCATCGGGCCCATCTGGGCGCGCATCTCCTCGGGGACCAGCTCGGTCATCGCGGAGACCATCCGCGCCGCGACCGGGTCGCAGAGCTTGCGCCAGACGGGCAGGGTCTGGTTGAGCCACTCGCCGCGGCTCCAGGCGGAGGTCGCGCGCACGCCGGAGGGGAGTGAGGACTCCGGGTCGAGCCAGAGGTCGGCCAGGCGCAGCGCCTCGATGACCGCGGCGCGTTCAACGGCGGTGACCGCTGGGTCGCCGACCGGTTTGGCCGCGTCGGAGTCGGCGTCATCCACAGGCGCGGGCACCGGGGCGCCGGGCATCGCGAAGCCAACCGGGAACTGCGACATGCCGGCCGGGCCGCCGCCGGTCAGGTGGGCCTGGGCCAGCTGCCGAGCCAGATCCCAGTTGACCGGACCGCCGCCGGGGGTGGCGAACAGCTGCTGCAGCTGGCTCAGAAATTGCTGCATCTGGCGCGGATCATTGGGATCCGGCGCGTCGCCGCCAGACGGACCGAAGCCGAACGGGATATCTGCGGGCATTCCACAACGGTACTCGCTTCCAGGTACATCGGGCTGGGAGCGCTAGGCTCGCCGCCATGAGACGTCGTGGGCTCACCGTGCTGTTCGGCGCGTTGCTGCTGTTGGTGCTGTCCTGGCAGGCGACCGTGGTCACGGTGCCGTATGTCGCGATGGGGCCTGGCCCGACGTACGACACCCTCGGAACGGACACGGGCAAGCCCGGCGGTCGTCCGATCATCAGCGTCGAAGGCGCGGAGGTCACGAAGTCCAAGGGCCAGCTGCGCATGACGACCGTCTCGGTACAACCGGACCTGACCCTGCTCGACGCGATGCTCGGCTGGTGGCAGGACGACCGCGCGGTCGTGCCGCGCGAGCTCGTCTATCCGCCGAACCGCTCGCAGCAGCAGGTCGACGAGGACAACGCCCGCGATTTCCAGCGGTCCCAGACCTCGGCGGAGACCGTGGCGCTGAGCAAGCTCGGCTACCCGGTCCTGGTGACGGTCGGCGAGGTCTCCGCCGGCTTCCCCGCCGAGGGCAAGCTGCAGAAGGACGACGTCATCAAGGCCGTCGACGGCACCGCGGTCGACTCACCGGAGAAGCTCACCGAGCTGGTGCGGGGCAAGCCGGTCGGCACCGCGCGCCAGGTGGAGATCGTCCGCAACGGCCAGACGCAGACGGTCGAGATCGCGACCAAGGCGGGCGACGACGGCAACCCGCGCCTCGGCGTGCAGGTGGCCACGACCCAGCCGCACCCGTTCAAGCTGAGCATCCAGCTGGACAAGATCGGCGGCCCGTCGGCCGGCCTGATGTTCACGCTCGGCATCATCGACACGCTCAAGCCCGAGGACCTGACCGGCGGGATGATCATCGCCGGCACCGGCACGATCGACGATGCCGGAAACGTCGGACCGATCGGCGGCATCCCGCAGAAGCTGGTCGCCGCGAAGGCCGCCGGGGCCAAGGTGTTCCTGACGCCGGCGAGTAACTGCGCCGAGGCGATGGACAACCCGCAGCCCGGCCTTCCATTGATCAAAGTGAGTAACGTGGACGATGCGCTCACCGCGCTGGAAGCGCTGCGGGCTGGTCGGACGCCGACGCTATGCGGCCGATGACTAGGCTGGACGTGTTTCTGGTGGCGCGCGCAGCACGGCGTGGAGGGTGCGGGGTGGCAATCTCCCGCCACGTCTCGCGAGGCGGCGCAGACCAGAAACTGTTGTTTCCGTACGCGAACGGGCGGAGCCGACCGTGGTAATGCGCAATCCGATGACCAGGGTGAGCCGGCGTGGCCGGGTCACGATCGCCGTGCTGGTGGTCGTCTTCCTGCTGTTCACGCTGTTCGACCGGGTGGTCGGGGCGTGGACCGACTATCTGTGGTTCTCCGAGGTCAAGTACCCCCAGGTCTTCACCGGGGTGCTCACGACCCGGATCTGGATGTTCCTGATCTTCGGCGTGGCGGTCGGGCTGATCATCGCCGTCAACCTGTACCTCGCCTACCGCACCCGTCCGCTGCTGCGGCCGCACTCGGCCGAGCAGCACGCGCTGGACCGCTACCGGCTCTTCCTCCTGCCGCACATGACCGGCTGGATCATCCTGGCAGCCGGCCTGATCGGGCTGTTCTCCGGCCTCTCGGCGCAGGGGCACTGGCAGGAGTGGATGCTGTTCAGCAACAGCACCCCGTTCGGCCGGACCGACCCGCAGTTCCACGTCGACCTCTCGTTCTACGTCTTCGAGTACCCGTTCTGGCGGTACCTGCTCGGCGTCGCCTTCACGGCCGTGGTCTTCTCCCTGATCGGCGCGCTGGCGCTGCACTACCTCTTCGGCGGGGTCCGGCTGCAGGGCGCCGGCGAGCGGATGACCGCAGCGGCCCGCGCCCACCTCAGCGCCCTGGTCGCGGTCTTCGTGCTGCTCAAGGCGGCCGCGTACTTCCTCGACCGGCGCGGCCTGCTGCTGGACAAGTTCCCGACTCAGGAGCTCTACGGCGCGGGGTACACCAACATCAACGCCCTGCTGCCGGCCAAGGAGATCCTGGCCTGGATCTCGATCGTCGTGGCGATCGCGATCCTGGTCTTCTCCAACGCCTTCATGCGCAACCTGGTCTGGCCCGGCCTCGCGCTCGGTCTGCTCGCGCTGTCCGCCGTCGCGGTCGGCGGCATCTACCCGGCGGCGGTGCAGTCGTTCACCGTCAAGCCGAGCCAGCTGCAGAAGGAGTCGCCGTACTTCCAGCACGCCATCGACGCCACGCGCGAGGCATACGGGTTGACGGAGGTGAAGGTCGAGCCATACGCGGCGGACAACACCAGCCCGCCGAAGAGCCTCCTCGACGGTTCGGACGTCACGGTCAACAACATCCGGCTTCTCGACCCGGCCGTCGTGGGCGAGACCTACACGCAGCAGCAGCAGGTCCGTGGCTTCTATGAGTTCAGCCCGAAGCTCGACATCGACCGGTACACGATCAAGGGCAAGACGCAGGACTACATCGTCGGCGTCCGTGAGATCAACTACAACCAGCTGCAGCAGAACAACTGGCAGAACCGGCACAGTGTGTACACCCACGGTTACGGGTTCGTCGCCGCCCCCGCCAGCCAGGTGGTCTGTAGCGGCCAGCCGTTCTACGTCTCCGGGTTCCTCCGCGACGCCACCAAGCAGGACGACAAGCCCGGCGAGTGCTCCTCCGAGGAAGACCTGATCCCCGTCGAGCACCCGCAGATCTACTACGGCGAGCAGATGGGCGACGTCTACGCGATCGTCGGCAAGTCGAAGGCGAGCGACCGCAACGCCGAGTTCGACCGGCCCATCGGCGGCAACGGCAGCACCTCGAACGGCGACCAGTACTCGACGTACGACGGCAGCGGCGGCGTCGCGGTGAACACCTTCTGGCGCCGGCTGCTCTACGCCGCCTACTTCCGCGAGGCGAACTTCGTGCTCTCCGGCGTGCTCAACGACAACTCCAAGGTGCTGTACCAGCGCGACCCGGCGACCCGGGTGCGCAACATCGCGCCGTTCCTGACCCAGGACAGCGACCCGTATCCGGCGGTCGTGGACGGCAAGATCCTGTGGATCATCGACGGCTACACCACGTCGGCGACCTACCCGTACGCGCAGAAGCTCAACTGGAACACGGCGATCCAGGACTCCTCGACCGCCGGGCGGGTGTTCCCGGAGCCTCGCCAGGACGTGAACTACCTGCGCAACTCGGTCAAGGCCACGGTCAACGCCTACACCGGCGAGGTCACCCTCTACGCCTTCGATGAGTCCGACCCGGTGCTGAAGACCTGGAACAAGGCCTTCGGCGGCAAGCTGGTCAAGCCGCGCTCGGCGATCTCCCAGAGCCTGATGGACCACCTGCGGTACCCGGAGGACCAGTTCAAGGTCCAGCGCGACCTGCTGAGCCGGTTCCACGTCACTACGCCCGAGGGCTTCTTCTCCGGGCAGGACTTCTGGGAGGTCCCGAAGGACCCGGCGAACTCGACGGCCGACCAGCCGCCGTACTACCTCGTCGCGAAGCTGCCCGGCCAGGAGTCGGCCCGCTTCCAGCTGACCGCGGCGATGGTGCCGCGGAAGCGGGGCAACCTGGCGGCGATCATGTCCGCCTCGTATGTCAACGGCCAGCCCAGGTTCCAGGTGCTGGAGCTACCGGCCAACACGGCGATCCAGGGCCCGAACCAGACGCACGGCACCATGACGTCGATCCCGGACGCGCGGAAGGAGCTGACCCAGTTCAGCTCGCAGAACTCCGACGTGTTCTACGGCAACCTGCTCTCGCTGCCGGTCGCCAACGGGATGCTGTACGTCGAGCCGATCTATCTGAAGGCGAAGAACGAATCGACGTTCCCGCGCCTGCAGAAGGTGCTGGTCGCGTACGGCCCGAAGTACCTGGCCTACGCCGATGACCTGGCCTCCGGCCTCGAACAGCTGGTCAAACAGGTCACCGGCCAGGTGCCGGTGCCACCGACGGACAACAACCAGAACCCGGACCCGGGCCAGACAGACAACCCGCCGCGCACGCCGCAGGTCCAGGAGGCGGTCGCCGCCATGAACAAGGCGATCGCGGACCTCAAGGCCGCACAGCAGTCCGGCGACTTCGATGCGTACGGCAAGGCGCTCAAGGCCCTGCAGGACTCCATCGGGAGGTACGAGGACGCGGTGAAGGCGGCCGGCGCGACCCCGTCGGCGGGCGCCTCCCCGGGCGCGCCGGCGTCGCCCGGGGCCTCTCCGTCGGTGTCCACGCAGCCGCCCGCCGGCTGACCGAGCCACCGTTTCACCCGGGCCGGCCGCCCCGCCGGCCGGCCCGGGTGACGCCCGACACGATCACAGTCCGACGATTTGGAAGTCGGGACGACCGTGCGCTAATGTGAACAAGCCGACGCGGGGTGGAGCAGCTCGGTAGCTCGCTGGGCTCATAACCCAGAGGTCGCAGGTTCAAATCCTGTCCCCGCTACTCATATGGACGCCTCCTGCTCACGCAGGGGGCGTTCGCTGTTTGATGAGTAGCCTTGTCCGCTCGCTTCGCTCGCTCCTGGGGGTGGGGGAGCTTCGCTCCACCCACGCCCCCTCAAACCCGTGGTGGCTTACGGGGCGTGCGTGCGTCGCGGTTTTCGGCGTTCACTTCCTGGTGGGAGTCCGATCCGGTCGAGCGGTTCCTGGTCGGGCTCCGCTCGACGGGCGTGGAACGCATGGCGGGTGTCCGAGGCTGGGCCCGCGCCCGCGCGTAGCACCCGGCCGTGTTGACGGCATGGGGAGGCTGCCGGTGCGGGTTACGGGCCCCAGAGGGTCACGTTGAAGGTGACTTTCCCCCGCTGCTCCGGTACGCCGTCGATCGTCACGACCTCCAGCAGCGCCACGTTGTTCTCCGTGGTTCGTGCGCAGACGAGGGTCTTCGGCCCCAGCTGGCTGTACGGGACCGCTGTGCTGAGCGCCTTTTCGGCGCGGCATCCCGCGAACGAGGCTCGCTCGCGTTGCACTACGGCGAGCTCCACCCCCTCGCCCGCCCGGAGCCCCTGGAAGTCCTGTCCGAGCAGGACGTCGCGGCCGTTGCCGCAGTCCGTGTTCGTTACCAGCCAGTCCTGCGCGTCGGAGTCCAGGTCGGCGCAGTAAAGGAACGGGAGGGTGAGCGTCCCGCTTCGATGCCGCTTCCAGACCTCCGGGGACGGGCCGGGACTGGATGGGCTCGGGCCCGGACTGGATGGGCTCGGGCCGGGACTGGACGGGATCCAGTCGACCCGGCCGACTGGATTCGCAACCTGCGCGCGAAGCAAGCCGTTCTCGGCGCGCAGGTTGTCGATCGTCGCTTGTTGATCAGCAATGGTCTGCTGCTTGGTGTCGCTCTCCGTGTTGGCTGTACCCAGGAGATAGCCGAGGATCGGCGTGGCCAGCGTTCCGGCCAGCGCGATCAGGGCAAGGACGGTCTGGGGGCTTCGGGTGCGGCGGTTCTCGGAGGGCGTCGAGTCGGCGGCGGGGCCGGCCGGCCGCGGCATGGGTCCGGATGAGCCGTCTGTCAACGTGACCTCCTCGGAACGGCGCTACCTGGCGTTCATCATCATCGAATGCCTCATGGCGGCAACCGGTCCATGGAAGGCCGGACTTTCTGCCGCACGCGTGCTCGCCCGGTCGCGTGGGAGTCGCGTTGGTCAGAGTGGAGCGCCGCGCAGGATCGACACGGCGGGAACGGTAGCGATGCCGCGCAACTCCAGGGCGACGGCGCTGAGACCGGATGGTCGACCTTCCAGCCGCCGTCCTGCTGGCTGGGCCGCGGTCAGGCGCGCCCGGTCCGCCTCGACCGCCTCGGCCAGGAAGATCCTCAGCCACGGGTGGGCGGCCGCCGGTGCGGGCGCCGCCTACCGCGAGCAGCCGAGCCGCACCGGCGAGACGGTGGCGTCCCGGTGCGCGGTGCTTGTCGGCGCCGACGTTCGAAGGCGCGCGTGCGATCAGGGGCCTGCGGGTCTTTGTCGCGCCAAATGCCGGACGCGCAGCAACTGGCGACCGCGCTACCGCCCACGCGCTGCGCACCGCCTGCCTGGTCACGGGGTGACGCCCGCCTTACCACTTCGCGGCAACGGGGATGACCATCCGTAGCCGGTAATCGATTTGGTGCGCGGTGATCGACGAAGTACGCTACTGGAGCCGACGCGGGGTGGAGCAGCTCGGTAGCTCGCTGGGCTCATAACCCAGAGGTCGCAGGTTCAAATCCTGTCCCCGCTACTCATATGGACGCCTCCTGCTCACGCAGGGGGCGTTCGCTGTTTGATGAGTAGCCTTGTCCGCTCGCTTCGCTCGCTCCTGGGGGTGGGGGAGCTTCGCTCCACCCACGCCCCCTCAAGCCCGTGGTGGCTTACGGGGCGTGCGTGTGTCGCGGTTGTTGGCGTTCACTTCCTGGTGGGGAGGGGAGCCTCGCTCGCGTTGCGCTACGGCGAGATCCACCCCCTCACCCGCCCGGAATCCCTGAAAGTCCTGTCCGAGCAGGACGTCGCGAGGCCGGATTGCCGAAGTTAGGTCCCAGCCCGATCTCTGGGTATAGGCTTGTTCCGTTCAGAGCGGAACTAGCGAATTACCCGAACAACGGAGGGACGCCACATGCGATCGTCCCCGCAACGAGCATCTGATGCTGGGCCGCCAGAGCGTGAGGCTGACATCCTGCGCCGTACTCTCGGCCTCGTCGCGGAGCGCTTGCCACCGGGATGGGTTACCCGTGCTCTTCGCGACGGAAGTTCAGGTAGCGCGGTCGATGCTGTCGTTGAGTTGGTCGCCCCCGACGGCGACAAGGCCGTGTTCGTCGTTGAGGCGAAACGCGCGGTGGTGACACGGGATCTTCCAGGCATCCTCGAACAGCTTCGGTCCTATGCGGCATCTAGTGGCGAGCGGCCGGTACCGCTGCTCGTGGCCCGGTACATAGGGTCTTCCGCGCGCGCCTGGCTTGAGGATCGCGGAGTTTCGTATGTCGACGCGACTGGCAATATGCACGTAGTCCTGGCCGGTCCGGCGCTGTTTCTACGCGACAGGGGCGCGGATCAGGATCCGTGGCGTGGTCCAGGTCGGCCCCGCGGAACGCTGCAGGGGGCTCCGGCGGCCCTGGTTGTTCGCACGCTGGCGGACTTCGCGCCGCCGATGACCGTCCCGGAACTGGTGCGGCGGTCTGGTGCATCGACCGGTGCCACCTACCGCGTGGTGGAGTTTCTTGAGCAGGAGGCCTTCATCGACCGCGACCCGCGCGGCCCGATCACCAACGTGGCGTGGCGTCGCTTACTTGAGCGATGGAGCCAAGATTATGGGTTTCAGCGCAGCAACCTCGTCGGTGCGTACCTCTACCCGCGAGGTCTGCCTGCGTTGCTGGATCGTCTCCAGGAATCGTCCCAACTGCCCTACGTGGTGACCGGCTCGCTCGCCGCCCACCGGCTGGCGCCGTATGCCCCCGCACGTCTGGCGATGATCTACGTTGATGTCGCAGAGCAGGCCGCCGAGCAACTCAAGCTCCGGCCCGTCGACAGTGGCGCCAACGTCCTTCTTGCGGCGGGTGGGTATCCCGCCGTGTTTGCGCGTGCGGTCGACGACGATGGCGTGCGCTATGCGGCGCCGACTCAAACGGCTGTCGACTTGCTCACCGGGCCAGGACGAAGCCCGGCCGAGGCGCAGGCCCTTCTCGACTGGATGGAGAAGCATGAACCGGAATGGCGACGTTGACCTTCTGGTCGCTGCGCGTGGTGCGTTGCTTGACGCGCTCGTTGCCCTCAGGGAACATCTCGACGCGGTGATCGTGGTGGGCGCTCAGGCGATCTATCTGCATACCGGCGCCGCGCCCGTCGCGCTGGCAGAGGCAACCAAGGACTCTGACCTCGCTCTCAATACGCGGGTGTTGGAGGATGAGCCGCGGTTGGAGGAGGCGATGCGCGCGGCAGGCTTCCACCTCGATCTCCAGGCGCGCCAGCCCGGGGCATGGCTCAGTGCCGAAGGTATCCCGGTCGATCTCATGGTTCCAGAGGCTCTTGCGGGTGGGGCCGGACGCCGCGGAGCGCGAATCCCGCCACACGGCAAGGACGCAGCCCGACGAGCGGTTGGGCTGGAAGCAGCTGTTGTTGATCATTTAGCCATCGACATACCTGCACTGGCGTCCGATGACCCTCGTGTCTGCACGGCCAACGTCGCGGGTCCGGCTGCACTACTCGTCGCCAAGCTACACAAGCTCGGAGAGCGTCAAGCGGCACCCGGGCGACTGGTGGACAAGGACGCGCACGATGTCTATCGGCTGTTGGTCGCCGTCCCTACCGACAGACTTGCTGCCACGCTGACGCGGCTGAGAGCCGATGATCTGGCTGGGCCAGTCACCAAGCAGGCGCTGGTGTTTCTTGCAGAACTCTTCGCCGCTGGTGCTGAGGCGCCCGGTTCGACGATGGCGGGTCGTGCGGAGGAAGGAGTTGGAGAACCTGCGATCGTCTCGGCCGCAGTAGCGGCGCTGGCCGAAGAACTCGTGGCCGCAAGTCGCTGAGCGCGACTCGCGCTCTGGTTACGCCGTTACGGAGCTTTCCGGCCGGATTCGGTGACGGTGCGGAACTGGCGGGCGGTCAGGCCGAACCAGCGGTCGGTCAGGCCCTCGTCGCGCATGCCGAGGCGCCGCGCGACCGACTGCGAAGCGTGGTTGTCCGGATCGGTGAGGGCGAGCACCGGGCGGTCCACCTGGTCAAGCAGCCGCCGGGCGGCGGTCGTGGCGAGGCCGCGGCCCTGGTGCTCGGGGTGCAGGTGCCAGCCGATCTCGACCTCGTCGGTCGGGCCGGCGGCGTCGTGCAACGGCAGCAGCAGCACGGTGCCGACCGGTCGGTCCTCGCCGTCGGGCACGATCGCCCACAGCCCGTACGGCGGCTGGAGGTCCGCCCCGCGCTCGTGCCAGCGGGTGAGACGCTGCCGGGCCTCGTCGAGGTCCTGGAGCGCCCGCCGCGGGTGTGGGCCGAGGTGGCGTATCACTTCCCAGCGGGAGTAGAGGTCGAAGAACGCGTCGAGGTCGTCGTCGCGCCAGTGTCGCAGCCGCAGCGCCGGGGTGGGAGTCGCCATCGGACCATGATGCCGTACCGCGGGCGAGTGGTGAGCGGAACGTGATGCCAAGCCGGCAGTGAGCGATGGGCGCCGATGCCGGCGACGGTCGCCGCACGTGTGGCGCGTCCGCGACGCTACGGATATGCCGAGCGGCACACATATTCAATGCTTCGATTGGTATGAATGTTTGGGCCGCGCGGACGATCGACGGGCGGCGCTGCCGTCTCCGATACTGGGGCCCTGATTGGAGGCGGTATGGCGGACCGCATCATGGTGTCTTTCGCGGGGCCGGGCTCCGGCGTCGGGGAGCTCACCTGGGGGCAGCAGCACATCTGGGGCGCGATGCAGGCCCTGGGCGAGACGATGAACATGGTAGCGGTGCAGGAGCTCGCGCCCGGCGCGACCATCGGCGAGTTCGCCGAGATGCTGCGCTATTACACGAGCCGGTTCCAGGCGATGCGGACCCTGCTGCGGTTCGCGGCCGACGGGCGGCCGCTGCAGGTCGTCGTCGACTCGGGTGAGGTACCACTGGAGATCCACGATGACGTGGACGTGCCGGGCCTCGTCGCGCGGCAGGAGGCGGCGGCGTTCGACTACGAGCGCGAGTTCCCGATCCGCATGCTGCTGGTGCGCCGCGAGGGGGTGCTCACCCACCTGGTGATGGTGCTGAGCCACTTCGCCACCGACGCCGCGGGCGGGTTCGCGATGTACGCCGACTTCGCCGGACGCTCGACGGCGCCGGTCGGCATGCAACCGCTGGAGCTCGCTGGGCACCAGCGCAGCCCGGCGGGGCGGCGGCAGAGCAACACCGCGCTGGCGTATTGGGCGGGGCTGCTCGACCGGGTGCCGGCCCGCCAGTTCCGCGACCCGGTCCCGGTCGACGGCCCGCGGTACTGGCAGCTCGAAATCGAGTCACCGGCCATGTTCCTGGCGATCCAGACGATCGCGGCCCGGCTGAGCGTCGACGCGCGGACCGTGCTGCTCGGTGTGTACGCGGTCGCCACCGCCCGGATCACCGAAGTCAACCCGGTGGTCGCCCAACTGCTGGTGAGCAACCGGTTCCGGCCCGGGCTGTCCGCGATCGTCAGCAACATCAGCCAGACCGGGCTGTTCGTCGCCGACCTCGCCGGGATCACCATCGACGAGGCGATCGCCCGCACCCGCAGGGCCTCGGTCAACGCCTACAAGCACGCGTACTTCGACGTCGTCGAGTGGAAGGCCCTGCTGGCGGCGAAGGGTGTCGAGCTCGGCAGCTACTACAACGACCGCCCGTCGCCGATGCCGCAGTCCACTGTCACCGCCGCGCCGCCGCTGGACGTGCTCCGGGCCGCGCTGCCGCAGACCTCGGCGCCGCGCTGGACGGATCTGCCGTACTTCAACGAGCGTCTCATGGTCACCATCGACGACGCGCCCGGCGCGGTCGCGCTGCTCGTGCTCGCCGACACGCACTACGTGCCCCGCCCGCAGATGGCGGCCCTGGCCAACGAGATGGAGGAGGTCGCCGTCGCCGCGGCCGTCGACCCGCAGACCCCGACGAAGATCGACTGAACCCGGCAGGTCGCCCGATCGCCCCCGTGAGTGAAATCCGGCGAAGGCGACGCCGCCGGCGGTTTCCCAGCGGCCGGCGGGGCAGAGTGCGACCGTGGTTCACGTTCATCACCGCACCGCGCACGTCGATGGGCAGACCGTCTTCTACCGCGAGGCCGGCGATCCGGCCGCGCCGCACGTGGTGCTGCTGCACGGCGCGCCGGCCAGCTCGCACATGTTCCGCGAGCTCATTCCGCGGCTGGCCGGCGACTACCACGTCATCGCGCCGGACCTGATCGGCTTCGGGCTGGGCAGCGCGCCGCCGGTGACCGAGTTCGAGTACACCTTCGACCGGCTGGCGGACGTGGTCGAGGCGTTCCTGGCGCAGCGGGGCATCGCCGAGTACGCGATGTATGTGCAGGACTATGGCGCGCCGACCGGCTGGCGGCTCGCGCTGCGCCATCCGGAGCAGGTCCGGGCGATCGTGTCGCAGAACGGCAACGCCTACGAGGAGGGCTTCGTCGACACGTTCTGGGAGCCGCTGTGGCGCTACTGCGAGAGCCGCACCCCGGAGAACGCCGAGCCCCTGCTGGAGGCGCTGAGCGAGCGCGGCATCCGGTGGCAGTACGTGCACGGGGTACCGAATCCGGATCTGGTGGACCCCGACTCGTGGCTGCACGACCACGCGCAGGTCAGCCGGCCCGGCAACCACGAGGTGCAGCTCGCGCTCTTCGCCGACTATCCCAGCAACGTCGTGATGTACCCGGCGGTCCACGACTACTTCCGGGCGTCGCAGGTGCCGCTGATGGCGGTGTGGGGGCGCAACGACCGGATCTTCGGGCCGTCCGGCGCGCAGGCGTTCCGCCGCGACCTGCCGGACGCCGAGATCCACCTGCTCGACGGCGGCCACTTCCTGCTCGAGTCCCACCTGGACGAGGCCGCGCCCCTGATCGCCGGGTTCCTGGATCGGAGCATGGACCGCGGCCGGTCACCCTGGGCGGAAGGATCCGCCCGCCGGCGCTGAGATTCGGGCCGGGCTGACCGCGCGAGCGGGGCACATGCTGGTACGTGTGCGTGGACAATGAGGGTATGACCACGAAGCGGGGACGGGTCCGCGTCGAGCCCGGCGCCAAGCGCGTCCGGGCCTACCTGGGCGGCGTGCCGGTCGCCGACACGGTGGCACCGCTGCTGGTGTGGGAGACGCCGCACTACCCGGCGTACTACTTCCCGGCCGCGGACGTGCGCGCCGAGATGCTCGTCCCGGACGGCGAGGTCAGGCACTCGCCCAGCCGGGGCGACGCCGCGGTGCACACGGTCGCCGCCGGCGGGCGCACCGCGCCGGGCGGGGCGCTGCACTACGCGGACTCGCCGATCGAGGAGCTCCGCGGTCACTACCGCTTCGAGTGGGGCGCGATGGACGCCTGGTTCGAGGAGGACGAGGAGGTCTTCGTCCACCCGCGCGACCCGTATACCCGCGTCGACATCCTGCCCAGCTCCCGCCGGATCCGGGTGGAGATCGACGGTGTCACCGTGGCCGAGTCCGACGCGCCGCGGCTGCTGTTCGAGACCGGGCTGCCGGTGCGGTATTACCTGCCGAAGCCCCATGTGCGGATGGACCTGCTGGAGCGCACCGACTCCGCCACCGGCTGCCCGTACAAGGGCACGGCGGAGTACTGGTCGGCCCGCGTCGGCGGCGCGCTGCACCCGGACGTCGCGTGGTCGTATGCGACGCCCCTGCCGGAGAGCCGGTCGATCGCCGGCCTGGTGTGCTTCTACAACGAGCGGGTCGACACGTATGCGGACGGCGTGCTGATGCCCCGCCCGGCCGACTGAGCGAGCACCTAAGACACAGTTAAGGCTGTCGTGGCTATCGCCTGTTCGGTCAGCCATTTCTGCTGAATGGATTACTCCCCGTTTCTTGATGTTCATCTCGTGCATGTCCGGCGTGCGATCAGTTACGCGCGGCCCGTCATCGCCGATATCGAATGTTCAGCACGGTGGCCTGCGCGCCGGCATGCTACGAGCGTCCCGGCGTGCCGGTAACGAACATTCGGGGAGGAATGTCCAAATGCTGCCGCCGCGGTTCATTTTCCTGGCGATCGTCACACCCGACGATGACGAGTATGTCGCGGACCGGCAACAACGGACCGCATGGATGCTGTGTTCGCCCAACAACCGGATCCTGGGTCGCGGGGAGCGCACCTTCGGCACCGAGGAGCAGTGCCGCGAGGCCGTGCTCGGCCTGGTGCGCGCCGCCGACCGCCTCAGCGCCGTGTCGAGCGCGCTGGGCAGCAGCGGCCACTGGGTGTGGCGGGTTCAGCTCGACGGTGCGCCGGTCGCGGTCTCGCACCGCTCGTATTTGCGGGCGCGCGAGTGCCAGTACAACCTCGGGCGATTTCTGGCGGCGCTGCCCGCCGCGCTGCTGACCGAGGGCCGGCGGCTGCTGCGCGAGGCACCCCGGGCGGTCGAGCGAATGACCCACGGCGCGATGGAGACGCCGCCGCAACGTGGCGCGCGGCGCGATCCGGCCGGGCGGGTCGCCTGATCCCGCCCGTTTCGCCGAATATCTGAGCACATCATCCGATTGCGGTGGCCGAAATGGTGACCGGGTAGGTCGCGCCTGCCTTCCAAAGGGCGCAAAAAATGCTTCATTCGTCGTTCATGATTCGACTCCCGATATTTGGTTCGCGACTGCCAGCCTGCCTTCCGCATCCATTCGCTGGGTGCAGGAGAAATGTCAGGGAACTCCGGCAAGGCGGAAGGGCTCTTCAATGAGAAGACTCAGCAAGGCCGGTCTCGGGATCCTGGGGGTCACGGCCCTCATGCTCACCCAGGCCACCCCGGCGCACGCCGACCACGCCCCCGAGGCCGTCGACGTTGTCGGCGTCGGATCGGACACGATCCAGTACGCCATCAACTTCCTCGCCGACGGGGACTACCTCGGCAACCCGGGCTTCAACGCGTCCGGCGGCCGCGTCATCAACTTCGACGCGACCGGCGACGCGAACGGCAAGCTGACCAACGGCGCCGGCGTGGTGCTGCGTGCGGGCACCGTGCCGGTCGCCCGGCCCAACGGCACCGGTGGTGGCGTCAGCTTCTTGAACAACAGCGACAAGGGCGCGACGCACAAGGTGCAGTTCGTGCGCATGTCGCGTCCGCCGACGAAGGCCGAGGACGACGCCGCCGCGGCGAACGGCTGGGGCGGCCTGCACTGCTACCAGCTGGCGCTGGACGGCCTGAAGATCGCGGTTTCGAACCAGGTGACGACCAACGCCGGCACGAACGGCATCAGCAAGGCCGACCTGGTGCAGATCTACTCGGCGACCGGCACCATCCGTAACTGGGGCCAGGTCACCGGCTGGAACGGCCCGTCCGGGGCGGCCAACACGCCGATCGTGCCGATCCTGCCGCCGTCCACCTCGGGCACCGAGCAGTTCTTCATCCAGCAGCTGGGCCTGACCGAGGCCCAGGTTCGCGCGGACGTGGTCCGGGCCGAGGAGCACGACCCGGCGCCGATCCAGGGCAACGCGAACGCGATCGCGCCGTTCTCGACCGCTCGGTTGGTCATGATCCACAACGGGTACTTCAACGGCGGCACCCGGCCGAGCGTCGACCCGGTGAAGCTCTTCAACACCGGTTTCTCCACGACGCGCCCGGTGTACGTCGTCGTGCGCCAGAACGAGATCAACGCGAAGTGGAACAAGGACCTCTTCGCCCCGGGCGGGTTCTTGTCGCAGTCGTTCCTCGCGCAGCCGCTGATCGAGGACGCGGCGGGCTTCACCTACCAGTACGCCGACGCCGGCCTGTGCCACACCGCCTGACGTCGGTAGCACCACCAGCTCGTTCGCAGGTCCGCAATCCCGGTCGGCGCCGCCGGCCGGTTCCCACAGGAAGGGAGCCCCAAGTGGGCATTCGCTCGAGGTCGTTGATGGTCGGGGCGGCCGCTCTGGTCGTCGCGGCCGGCGTTCTCGTGAGCGGGGGCAGCGCGTTCGCGGCGACCATCACGCCGCCGTTCGAGCCGGACCCGAGCGTGAGCGGCAGCCTCACGCTGTACAACGCGGCCGGCCAGGTCATCACTGGCGGTAGCGTGACCGACAGCCCGATCGTCGCCTACGCGGAGGCGGACGGGCACGGCCGGGACGGCGACAGCCGCGCGTTCCTGCGAGTGGCCACGCCGAAGGCCAACACTCCGCCGGACCAGTTCGTCAGCGGCCTGCTGACGAGCGCGCAGAACTTTCCGAACGCCAACGCTCCCGCCCCGCTGAACACCTCGTCGAACGCGGTCGCGACCGGCGTCACCGGCGTGCCGAGCCTCGCGAGCTACATCGCGTCGAACCCGAACACCGAGACGGCCGCGAACCTGGCGAACATCTACCAGCTGCGGCTCATCACCACGGCGCCGGGCCAGCCGCAGAACACGAACTACTACCGGGTCGACATCCAGGTCAACCCGGCGGCGGGCACCTGGGAGGTCGTGTACCCGGGCAGCAAGACCAACACGACCACCACGCTGACGGCCAGCCCGAACAGCCCGGCCAACCACGGCAGCCAGGTCACCCTGACCGCCAAGGTGGCGCCGGCGGGTACCGCCGGTTCGGTGCGCATCTTCGATGGCGCCAACGACCTCGGCGCCGCGACCTACAACGCCACGACCGGCACCGCCACCCTGGTGACCACCCCGGCCGACGGCAACCACTCGTTCACCGCGCAGTTCACGCCGGCCAACACGGACTCGTTCAACGGTTCGACGTCCTCGGTGCTGGCCTACACGGTGAACCCGGCCGGCACGCCCACCACCACCACGCTCTCGGTGAACCCGCCGAGCGGCACGGCGGCCGGCAGCAACGGCAAGCTCGACGTCAACCTCTCCGCGTCCGTCGCCCCGCTCGGCACCGCCGGCTCGGTGCACTTCTTCGACGGCGCGACCGACCTCGGCGCGGGCAACTACAACGCCGCGACCGGTGCCGCGACCCTGACCGCGAGCCTCGGTATCGGCAACCACCTGCTGATCGCCACGTTCTCGCCGAGCGTCGGCGGCGTCCAGTCGTCGTCCTCGTCGATCATCAACTACGCCGTTGTAGGCAGCAACTCGGCCGCCGTGCCGGTCGACGCCCAGAACAACACCGAGCCCTTCGCCGGCGCCCTGTCGCTGCAGGTCGCGTCCGGCACGGCCGTGCACCTGACCCAGATTCCGGTCAACGACCCGAACGGCCACCCGGCGCAGGCGACCGACCCGACGGGTCACCGTCACGCCTGGGTGTTCACCGGCTCGCTGACCGGCGTGTCGGTGAACGACACCCGTCCGACGCAGGACGGCTGGACGCTCAACGGCCAGGCCAGCAACTTCATCAACGGCTCCACCACGGTGACGGCCAGCAACCTCGGCTGGGCGCCCGCTCTCGCCACCGGCGGCGACGCCGAGGGCACGCTGGCGGCCGGCTCCCCGGTCGACTCCAAGCTCAAGACGGCCGGCAGCGACGGTCTGCAGACCAGCAGCCTGTTCGCCAAGGCCGCCCCGGGCAACGGTCTGGGCACCCAGCACCTCAGCGCCTCCGTGGAGCTGCGGATTCCGGACACGTCCCCGACCGGTCTGTACCAGAGCACCCTCACGCTGACCCTGGTCAGCCCGTAACACGCGGCCCAAACCGCGACAGCACCGCAAAGTGCCAGGTCGGCCGGTTCTCCGGCCGGCCTGGCTCCCAGCATCTGCGGTCCCACCTCGTTAGCGCCGGAACGGAACCAGTCATGAAATCAGCCCGCACGAGCCAGCCGTATCTCCGTCTCGCCAGCATGTTCGTGACTGTGTTCGCGACCGTGACCGCGCTCCTGCTGGCCGGTGCCCCCGCGCGCGCCGAGCCCAGCGACGACGGTAATCGCGTGTGGTCCGTGCGGCCCGCCAACGCTGAGGGCAAACCCGACCGGCGCACGCACTACACGCTGCAGGGCGACCCGGGTGGCAAGGTCGAGGAGCACGTGCTGATCACCAACTCCAGCAAGGTCCGTGCCTCGTTCGTCGTCTACGGCACCGACGCGTTCAACACGAGCACCGGCGCGTTCGACCTGCTCCCCGCCGCCACGAAGCCGATCGACATCGGCTCGTGGATGAAGTTCCCGAGCCAGACCGTCGACATCGACGCCGGTGCCAGCGTCTCGGTGCCGTTCCTCATCGACGTGCCGGCGAACGCCACGCCGGGCGACCACGCCGGCGGCGTCGTGGTCTCTCTGGCCACCAGCGGCACCGACGTGAAGCTGGACACCCGCGTGGCGGTCCGGTTGTACCTCAGGATCGCCGGGCTGCTGCGTCCCACGCTCGAGACGCAGAAGGTCCAGGCGACGTACAACGGCGTCGCCAACCCGATCGGCAAGGGCGGCGTCGACGTCACGTACACGGTCGTCAACACCGGCAACATCCGGCTGTCGACCCACGCCCGGGTCACCGTGACGTCCGCGATCTTCGGCACCCGCCTGGGCGGCGAGGCTCGCAAGGACCTCGCCGAGTTGCTGCCCGGCCAGCGCGTGACGTACACCGCGCACATCGACGGCGTCTTCCCGGCCGGTCCGATCGACGCCAACGTCGAGCTCGAGCCCTACCCGGACCCGGCGCAACCCGTCGGCCAGCAGATCGCGGCGGCCAAGGCGTCGGTGACCATCTGGGCCGTGCCGTGGCTGCTGACGCTTCTGATCGTGGCCGTCCTCGCCGGCCTGGCCGTGCTCATCCGCCTGCGCTTCGGCCGGCCGCGCCCCGGCAAGGGCAAGGGTGACGACCCCAAGAAGCCGACCCCGCCGACCCCGCCGACCCCGCCGACCCCGCCCCGGCCGAGCGCCGGCGGCCCCAAGCGGCCCACGCGGAGCATCCGCGACATGCCCGCGGTCGGTAAGCCGGCTGTCAGCGCATCCGAAAAGGCCGGGGCGAGCGCCGGGGCCGCCAAGTGACCCGGCGCATCTCGACCGGCGCGGCCCTGCTGGCCGTCGCCGCCGCCCTCGCTTCGCTGACCGCGTGCGGCAAGCAGGAGGCGCGCGTGCCCTACCACGACGATCGCTCCACCGGCGCGATCGTGCTCTACGGCGGCGACGGCAAGGTCAAGACGTCCGGCAAGCTATCCGACAAGCCGTTCGTGGCCAAGGCAGTCAGCCAGGCCGCCGCGCCCGTCCCGTACGACGGGGAGGGGCGCAAGGCGAGCCTGCTGGCCTATCAGCCGCGGTCGGGCGTCGACCCACAGCTGTGGGCGGGCACGTACCTGACCGGAGCGAGCACCTACGCCGACGCGGCGCACCCGACCGTGGAGGCGCCGGCGCAGGGGCTGTCGCTCGCGGAGTTCATCGAGCGGTACCCCACTCGCTGGGACGGCCTCGTCCAGCTTCGGATCTACCTCGGCGTGCCCAACGAGCCGACGCTGAACAGCTCGTACGCGACCGCTGACCTGAAGATCGAGGGCGACACCTGGACGCTGCGCGGCGCACGGTCCGACGCCGCCGCCGGGCCCCGGGGGTCGGTGCGGCTCGCGGACGGCCTCCGGCTGGCGATCGGGACGCCGGCCCGTGAAGAGGGGGTACCGATCCTGGTCAACGTGAGCGGCGGCCCTGGGACGCCGGGGCCGTCCGGGTCGGCTGGGCCGTCCGGTTCGGCTGGGCCGTCGACGTCGCCGCCCGGCTCGCCCGGCGGCGGCCTGCCCCGGACCGGCCTCAACATCCTGCTCATCGCCGGCGTCGGCATCGGCCTCGTGTCGCTCGGCGCCGCCGCACTCGTCGCCGCCCGCCGGCGCAACGTCCGTACCGGGAGCCGGTCATGACCCAGACACTTCAGTTCGCCGAGGCGCCGTATTCGGACGTGCCGCCGCCGGCCAGCCTCGACGCCAGGCACATCTCGGCCTGGTTCGGCACGCGCAAGGTGCTCGACCGGGTGTCGCTGACCATGCACGCCGGGCAGGTCACCGCGCTGATCGGCCCGTCCGGCTGCGGCAAGTCGACGTTCCTGCGCATCCTCAACCGGATGCACGAGCTGGTGGCCTCGGCGCAGCTCGCGGGCGAGGTGCTGCTCGACGGCGAGGACATCTACGCGGCCGGCCGGCGCATCACCGAGGCCCGCCGGGACATCGGCATGGTGTTCCAGAAGCCCAACCCGTTTCCGACGATGAGCATCTACGACAACGTCGTCGCCGGGCTCAAGCTCACCGGCAAGCGGGCCCGCCGCGCCGAGAAGGACGACCTCGTCGAGGAGTGCCTGGTCAAGGCCGGCCTGTGGCGCGAGGTCGCGGACCGGCTGAACCAGCCCGGCGGCGCGCTCTCCGGTGGCCAGCAGCAGCGGCTGTGCATCGCCCGGTCGCTCGCCGTGCGCCCGCGGGTGCTGCTCATGGACGAGCCCTGCTCGGCGCTGGACCCGACCTCGACGAGGGTCGTCGAGGAGACCATCACGGAGCTCGCCGCCGAGGTCACGATCATCATCGTCACGCACAACATGCAGCAGGCGAACCGGGTCTCCGACCAGTGCGCGTTCTTCCTGGCCGAGCAGGGCCAGCCCGGCGTCATCGTCGAGCACGGGCCGACCGAAGAGATGTTCGGCAACCCGCAGGACCCGCGCACCGCCGACTACGTGCACGGCAGGTTCGGATGAGCGACCTGCAGGCGGTCGAGGACCTCCATGACAACGCTGGCGGGCCGGACGCGGAGGATGTGCCGCGCCGCCTCGTCAGCCGGCCGGCGCTCGCCGACCGGATCTTCCGCATCGGCAGCACCGGTATCGGTGCGTTCGTGCTCGTGATCTTCGGCGCGATCGGGTTCATGCTCGCCATCGCGGCGATTCCGACGCTGCGCCGGTACGGCTGGAACTTCTTCGTCGAGAACGAGTGGCAGCCCGAGCGCGACCAGGTCGGCATGTCCGAGGTCCTGCTCGGCACGTTCCTCGTCGCCGCGGTGGCCCTGATTGTGGCCTTCCCACTGGCGCTGACGAGTGCCCTCTACATCAGCGAGTACGCCCCGGCGAAGCTGCGCGGCCCGCTGGTGGCCCTCGTCGACCTCATGGCGGCGGTGCCCAGCATCGTCTACGGGCTCTGGGGCCTGTTCATGCTGCAGCCCTACCTGCTCGAGGTCGCGCACTGGATCCACCAGAATCTCGGGTTCATCCCGCTGTTCAGGGTGAACACGGACCCCGACGCGCCGATGTGGGCGCAGGCGCGGTACACCGGCTCCATCTTCATCGCCGGGGTGGCCGTGGCGATGATGGCGATCCCGATCGGCTGCGCGGTCATGCGCGAGGTCTTCGCGCAGGCCCCCATCGGCGAGCGCGAGGCGGCGCTGGCCCTGGGCGCGACCCGGTGGGGCATGGTCCGCTCCGTCGTGCTGCCCTTCGGCCGCGGCGGCATCATCGGCGGCACGATGCTCAGCCTGGGCCGTGCGCTCGGTGAGACCGTGGCGGTGCTGCTCATCATCGCTCCGATCTTCGACCTCAAGGTGCGAATCCTGGAGAACGGCGGTATCACCGTCTCCTCGCTGATCGCCAACCGATTCGGCGAGGCCACCGCGATCCAGCTGTCGGCGCTGCTCACGGCCGGGTTCGTGCTGTTCGTCATCACCGTGATCGTCAACACGATCGCCGCCGTCATCGTCAGCCGCAGTCGCAGCGGCGCGTCGACCGAGATCTGAGCGGGGGAGCGCCATGACGGCCGTCATGCCACAGAACCGATCGGCGGACCCGGTGCCGCAAGCGGGTCCGCCGCCGGCGGCGGCGCCGGAGATCCCGCCGGACGTGCCGCGGAAGCTGCAGAGCAAGACCATCGACGACCGGGCCAGCGTCATCGGCGCCGGGGCCGGATCGCTCGCGCTGACCTGGCTGTTCTACACACAGGTGCTGCTGCTGTCCGGCCTCACCGGCTTCCTCATCTGCTGGTACCTGGCCTTCGTCGTGCTCTACGCCGTCGTCACGGCGGTCGGAAACCCGCGCCCCGTGGTGGCCGACCGGGTCGCGTCGGCCGCGCTGCACGCCGGTGCCGGGCTCGTTGGCCTGAGCCTGGCCCTGACCTTGTTCTACACGCTCTACCGGGGCGCGCCGGCGCTGCCGCACCTGAGCTTCTACACCAAGGACATGGCCGGCGTGCCCGGCGACGCGCCGCTGGACCAGGGCGGGATCCTGCACGCGATCGTCGGCTCGTTCATCGAGGTCGGCATCGCCGTGGTCATCTCGCTGCCGCTGGGCATCGCGACCGCCGTCTACATGACGGAGGTGGGTGGCCGGTTCTCCCGGATCGTGCGGACCCTGGTCGAGGCGATGACCGCCGTGCCGGACATCCTCGCCGGCCTGTTCATCTACACGACGCTCATCGTGGCGTTCAACTTCCCCAAGAGCGGCTTCGCGGCCGGGCTGGCGATCTCGGTGACCATGGTGCCGATCATCGCCCGCGCCGCCGACGTGGTGCTGCGGGTCGTGCCGGGCGGCCTGCGCGAGGCCGGCCTGGCGCTCGGCGCCTCGCAGTGGCAGGTGGTCCGCCGGGTCGTCCTGCCGACCGCCCGCCCGGGCCTGGCCACCGCGCTGATCCTGGCGATCGCCCGCGGTGTCGGCGAGACGGCGCCGGTCCTGCTCACCTCCGGCGCCTCGACGTTCCTGAACTGGGACCCCGTCAACTTCACGATGAACTCCCTGCCGCTGTACATCTTCACCGCGGTGCGCAGCGGCCAGCCGAACAACATCACCCGGGGCTTCGGCGCCGCGGTGGTGCTGCTGGTGCTGGTGCTGCTGCTGTTCGCGATCACCCGCTGGCTCGCGCGGCCGCGGGTCGGCCGCCGCTAACCCTCTGTCATGACGATGCCGAACCACCCTGATATTGCGAGGAAGATCAGCATGAAGCCCACCACCCCCGCCTTGCCCGGAAGGCGTGCCGGCTCGGCCGTGCGGCGTGCCGCCGTGTTCAGCGCCGTCGTGGCGTTGCTGCTGGTGGCCACGGGGCGGCCGGTCGCCGCCGCGGCGCACGTCCGCATCGAGGGCACCGGATCGTCATGGAGCGCCAACGCTCTCGCCCAGTGGATCAGCGACGTGACGCCGCAGGGCCTCCAGGTCGTGTTCACCGCGCTGGGCTCCGCGAACGGCCGCAAGGACTTCGCGTACCAGACCAACGACTTCGCGATCACCGACATCCCGTTCCAGGGCTCGGACGCGCTGACCGGCGAGGACGACACCCCCAAGGGCCGGCCGTACGCGTACCTGCCGCTCGTCGCCGGCGGCACCTCGTTCCCGTACCACATCGAGGTCGGCGGCAAGCTGGTGCGCGACCTGCGGCTGTCCGGCGAGACGCTCGCGAAGATCTTCACGAACCAGATCACGAACTGGAACGACCCACAGATCACCGCGGACAACAACGGGCGCAAGCTGCCGTCGCTGCCGATCGTCCCGGTGCTGCACGCCGAGGGCTCCGGCTCCACCGCCCAGTTCACGCGGTACCTCGTGAAGCAGCACCCGGGCATCTGGGGCGCCTTCGCCGGCCGGAACGTGCCGACGGAGTACTACCCGCACAAGGGCAACGCCGTGCCGCAGACCGGCTCCGACGGCGTCATGAACTTCATCGTGTCGAAGGCCGGCAACGGCGCCATCGGCTACGACGAGTACTCCTACGCGCTGAACATCAAGTACCCGGTCGCCAAGATCGGAAATGCGGCCGGCTACTTCACCGAGCCCACGGAGTTCAACGTCGCCGTGTCGCTGACCTCGGCGAAGATCAACACCGATCCGAACTCGCCGGAGTACCTGATCCAGAACCTCGACGACGTGTACGTCAAGAACGACCCGCGCACGTACCCGCTGTCGTCGTACTCGTACATGATCCTGCCGACCGGCGCCGCCAGCGACAAGGCGGAGAAGCGCCTGACCACGGCGAAGCGCCAGACGCTCGCCGACTTCGTGAGCTACTCCATCTGCGCCGGCCAGCAGAGCATCGGCACCAAGGGGTACTCGCCGCTGCCGCTCAACCTGGTGCAGGCGGGCTTCGACCAGATCAAGAGGCTCAAGACGGCCGACCAGGGGGTGGAGCTGCGGGACCAGCCGGTCACCAGCTGCAACAACCCGACGTTCGTGCCTGGTGACCTCAGCCGTAACCACCTGGCGGAGATCGCGCAGATGCCGCAGCCCTGCGACAAGATCGGCGCAGGCCCGTGCCCGCCGAAGGGGTCCAACAGCGGCTCGAACAACAACGGCGGCAACAACGGCGGCAACGGCAACGGTAATGGCAATGGCAACGGCAACGGCAACGGCTCGGGCGGCGGCAGCGGCGGCACGAACGGCGGTGGCGGGACGGCCGGTTCCGGCGGTGGCGGCGGCACGACCGGCGGGACCGACGGTGGCGCGCAGGTCGACCCGGACACGGGCGAGGTGATCGGCGGCAGCGGCAATGGCGGCAGCGGCGGCGGGAGCGGCGGGAGCGGGGCCAGCGACGCCAACGCGATCGGCACGCCGACCGACCTCGCGGCCTTCCGCGCCAACCGCAACGCCGCCGTGCTCGGTCCGGTCGCGGCCGGCCTCTTGCTGCTCGTACTGTTCGTGCCGGCGCTCTTCGCCCGCCGTCTCGCGGCCCGCAAGGACGAGCGGTGAACGGCCGCCGCCGCGCCGCCGGGCTGACCCTGCTGATCCTGGCGCTGCTGCTGCCCGCGGCCACGTTCAGCACGGCGCCGGCGAGAGCCGACAACCCGGCGTACAGCGAGACCAAGACCTTTGCCCGCAAGCACCTCAACGCCAACGGGACCGAGACCGTCGCGGACACCCGCACCGTGACCGTGCGGGTGAACCAGGTCGAGCGGCTCAAGGCCAGGCAGCAGATCGAGGTCAAGTGGAGCGGCGCGCACCCCAGCCACGGGGTGGTCGACAACCAGAACGCGGCCGACGCGCTCTACCAGGAGTACCCGGTCATGATCATGCAGTGCCGGGGCGACGAGCGCAGCGGCACGCTCAACCCGAGCACGTGCTGGACGCAGGGCTTCGACCAGCGCAAGGACAACTACAACATCCCGTACATGTTCCCGCCGTGGCGGCTGGACCGCGACGCGACCCCGGCCCAGCGCAAGCAGGTGGTCGGCTTCCCCGACCCGGTGCCGGCCGGGTGCCCTGGCCCGGTTGACCAGGTGGCGCACTACGAGCCGTTCGTGGCCGAGGACAAGACCGTCTACCGGCCGCTGACCAGCTACGACAAGACTGACGTCTGCGGCAAGGTGCTCGCGCCGGACATGGTCAACGTCGAGGACAAGGCCGCGCCGCCGGGCAACACGACATACGCCAGCACCGACAAGGACGGCAACGGCAGCGCCAGGTTCGTCGTCTGGACCGGGCTGGAGAACGCCTCGCTCGGCTGCTCGGCGACGGTCTCCTGCTCGCTCGTGGTACTGCCGATCATGGGCATGAGCTGCGACGAGACCTATGCGGACATGCCGGCCAACGACCGGCCCGCGCCCGGGCGCCAGTCCGACGGCGCGCAGGCGGCCTGCCGCGCGACCGGCCAGCACGAGGTCAACGAGTTCCTGCCCTCGCCCATCAACCGCTTCCAGGTCGACACCGCCGTGACCGCCGCCAACTGGTGGAGCCCCTCGATCTGGAAGAACCACTTCAGCATCAAGCTCGGCTTCGGCAGCCCGGCGAACATCTGCGACATCGGCGACACCCGGCTGCCGGTGGAGCTGTTCGGCTCCGAGCTCATGCAGGAGGCCATCGCCCAGTGGGCGCCCGCGTTCTGCTCCAACCCGTCGCGGTTCAAGTTCCGCCAGGTGCAGATGGGCGAGCCGCTGGCCAAGAGCAACCTTGACGACGGCAAGATCAGCGCGGCGCTCGTCAGCCGGCCACCGGACGACGGCGACTACGGCAGACCCGTGGTCAACGCGCCGATAGCCGTCACCGGTTTCGCCATCAGCTACGTGATGGACGACAAGAACCACAACGAGTACAAGAGCCTCAAGCTCAACCCGCGGCTCATCGCGAAGCTGCTCAGCGAGTCCTATCCCGGGCGGCCCGACCTGACGGCGCTGTTCAAGAACGAGGACAAGCTGCCGAAGAACCATCCGTACCGCGTCATGGCGAACAACTCGACCTTCATCTCGGTCGACCCCGAGTTCAAGGCGCTCAACCCGGACGTCGGCGACTCGCTCTACGAGGCGCTGTCGGCCAGCGCCCTCATCGCGCTGTCCGGCAACTCCGACGTGATGTGGGCCCTGACGTCGTATCTCAACGCCGACCCCGACGCCCGCGCGTTCCTCAACGGTGAGCCCGACCCGTGGGGCATGGTGGTGAACCCCGGCTACAAGGGCATCGAGCTGCCGCAGGAGTTCTGGCCGCTGCTGGACACGTTCACCGACCCGAGCTTCACGCCGTACAGCACCTGCGGCCTGCCCGAGGAGTTCATCAAGCAGTTCCCGATGCAGCCGTACGGCCCGCTGCTCGCCTCGCCGGTGACCACGATGATGCAGACGGTGGACCGGCTGCAGTTCGGCCAGTCAAACGCGCGCATCCGCTGCACCGTCCTCTACGACACCAGCAACACGCCCGTGAGCGCGAACCTCAGCCCGTACGGGCGGCAGCGCCGCGGCGACCGGTTCGTGCTCGGCATCACGTCGCTGGCGCAGGCGCAGTACTACCAGCTCAACACGGCCGCCCTGCAGACGACGTCGACCGTGGGCAAGTCGGCGAAGTTCACCAACACCACGGGCCGCACGTTCGCCGGCCCCAGCGACGCGTCCCTCAAGGCCGCGATGCGGCTGGCCAAGCCGGACGCCACGGCCAACGCCTGGATCATGCCGTACGACACCATGCGGACCTCGGCGGGCGCCGACGCCTACCCGGGCACGCTGCCCGTCTACGCCGCGGTCGCGACCAAGGACGTGCGCGGCGACGACCCGGGCCGCCTGGCGCAGCTGCTGCGCTTCGCCGTCGGCGACGGGCAGGTCCAGGGCTCCGAGAACGGGCAGCTCCCGCCCGGCTACCTGCCCCTGACCGCGGCGAACGGGTTCGGCGACTACGTGCAGTACACGCTGAAGGCCGCCGACGCCGTGGCGCAACAGCAGGGCGAGGTGCCGCGGGTGGTACCCGGGACCACCCCCAGCCAGAACGGTTCCGGCGGTTCGAACAACGGCTCGAATGGCGGCTCGAACGGTGGCTCGAACGGCGGCTCCGGTTCCGGCTCGGGCGGCACGACGGTGCCCAACAGCGGCAGCCGCCCGTCGGCGGCCCCGAGCACCTCGGCGAGCCCGTCGGCCCCGCCCGTGGCCCAGCCGGCCGGCACGACCGCGCTGCTCTCCTCGGTTCTGGCCACGTGGGGCCTGCCGATGGTCCTGCTGGTCGGCGTGTGCGCCGGCTGCGCGGGCACGATCATGCGCATGATCACCGGCTTCAACGACTGGCGACGGAGTCTGCGATGAAGGTGCTCTCCCGCGGCCTGATCACGCTGGCCGTCCTCTGCGGCTGGCTGCTCACCTACCTGCTGGGCGCCAGCGCCCTGCGCCAGGAGCACGACCAGCGCGAGCTGTACAACGAGCTCCGCCGGACGCTGGCCTCGGCGGAGGTCCCAATTGGCGGCGCGATCGACCCCGGCATGCCGATCGCCCTGATCGTGGCCCCGGCCATCGGCCTGAGCCAGGTGATCGTCGAGGGCACCGACGGCGACGTGATGCGCTCAGCCCCCGGCCACCGGCGCGACACGCCGCTGCCCGGCCAGCCCGGCACGAGCGTCATCTACGGCCACGCCGCCGCGTACGGCGCCCCGTTCGGCGACCTCACCGCGCTGGCCCCCGGCGACCACTTGACCATCACCACGGGCCAGGGCGAGTTCGACTACGAGGTACAACGGGTTCGCCACGCCGCCGATCCGACCCCGGCGCCTTTGCAGCAGGGCGGCAGCCGCCTGATCCTGGCCACGGCCGAGGGCCAGGGCTGGCGCACGGGCTGGGCGACGGACCGGGTGGTGTACGTCGACTCGGTGCTGAAGGGCGACCCCAAGCTCGGCCCGCCCGGCCGCCCCTCGACGATCGACGTCCGCGAGAGGGCGATGCAGGCCAACCCCGACGCCCTGGTGCCTTTGGTGCTGTGGCTGCAGTTGCTGGGTGCGGCGGCGTTCGGCGGCACGTGGGCCGCCCGGCGCTGGGGCGCCCTGCAGACGTGGATCGTTGGCGTGCCGGCGATCCTGGCCACGCTCTGGGGCGTGACCGACGCGCTGGGCCAGCTACTGCCCAACCTCATCTAAGTCCGGCCGCAGTGAGCCGGGGCCGCGAATAACGGTTCGAGCACGACTTCTCGCGCTGCTACTTTGGCCGCGTGAGTGGTCGACTGCGTGAGATCGCCCGCCAGACCGTCGCGATCGCCGAGTGCGGCGAATACGCCGACGCGGCTGGCGGGCTCGCCGCGGCCCCCAACCTCGGTGCGATCCTGCGCAACCAGCCCGCCGACGCCGGCGAGGTGCCCGCCGTGCTGCGCGTCCGGGCCGCCCGGGTGCTGCGGGTCGCGGCCGCCCATGGCCACCGCACCCTGGTCCTGGGCGCTTGGGGCTGCGGCGTCTTCCGTAACGTGCCCGCCGAGGTGGCCCAGGCCTTCGCCGGCGCGCTGCGCGAGGTCCCGTGCTTCGACCGCGTGGTGTTCGACATCTACGACCGCCTGCCCGGGACCCCGGTCCACTAGGCGTTCGCCGAGGCCTTCCCGGCGCACGCCTGACCTCTGGGCTGCCTAGACGGGACGGCCGTGCCAGCGGCCCAGGGCCGCGAGTGCCGCACGGCGGCCGACGGCGGCGCCGATCTCGTCGGTGTGGCGGAAGTGCACGCCCTCCCAGACCCGCGCGTTGATGTTGTCGCGGGTGAGCTCCGACCACGCCGAGTATCGCAGCGTCACGTCGGCGGCGGCCGCGCTCGTCAGCGTGAACGGCGCCCGCGGCGCGCCGGCCAGCGTGTCCAGCACGGCCTGCGCCGCGCCCGCGTAGGTGGTGTGGCCGCTGGGGTACTCCGGATGCGCCGGCGTCGTGATGAGCGGCGTCCAAGCCGGGTCGGGCGCGACCGCGCCGGTGCGGATCGCGGTCACCGGGCGCCAGAACAGGTAACGGTACTTCGCGCGGTACGTCGTGATCTGCGCGTCGATCGTCGCGGCGTGGAACAGCGCGACGAGCCCGATGCGCCGCTCCAGCGGGCGCCGGTCCGCGGCGTGCGACCCGTGCGGCGCGAGCGTCGTGCGCAACGCCCCGGTGAAGCCGTTGAGCGACGTCTGCGACCAGAACCGCGCGACCGCGGTCTGCGCCGGTGTGCGGATGCTACTGCCGGCCGCGCCGACGGCCCGCGACTCGGCCAGGTCTCGCAGGAACACCGCGCTGTTCAGGGCCGGCGGCGGGCCCGGCAGCAGCGGCTCCACGTCGTGCACCAGGAACGGCCGGCCGTCACCCTGGCCGGACTGCACCGGCGCCGCGAACGCGGGCGGCGTCGGCTGCCACACCCCGGGCGCGGCGGGCGGCGGGGTGAACGGCCGGTTCACCGAGGCGAGGTCGAGCCCGTCGCCGGTCCGTTCGGCCAGCACCGCCCGGGCGGCCTCGACGCCTGCGGCGACCGCCCGGCCGGCGTGGCGGCCGCCGGTGCGCGCGACGGCCGCGGCGAGCGCGGCGTCCAGGGTCGGCGCGGCGGCCGGGTACAGGGTCACCAGCGCCTCGTGCACGGCGCCGGCGAGGGCCAGCTCCGAGCGGGTCGCGGTGACCGCCCGCCACGCGGCGATCCAGGCCACCGCCCAGGCCCGGCTGCTGGTGACCTGCTGCGGGCCGGTGATGACGCCGATGGTCGACGCCGTCAGGTCGTACCACTCGAGAACCGGATCAACGCGGGTCGCGGCGGCGCCGGCGACGCCGGACGGGGCGGCGAGGGCCGCGATGGTGCCCGCGCCGCCGGCGGCGAGCACGGTACGGCGAGATATGAGCTTCGATGGCTGCACGCCGCGAACGCTAGTAGATATTCCCGACTGGTTCAATAGGAAAGCCTGGCAGGTCGGCGAAAGCATCGACGTGGCCCGAGCTCCTCGTGAGACGTTCGGCTGCATACGCTGGTGCGGTGACCACGAAGGTGCGGCATCGGTGACGCCTGACGAAGCCACGCACTTCGACCCGCAGGGAGGATTCGCCAATGCCGCGCACGTTTGACGGTTCGGTGGGCTGGGCGGCGCTGCGCGAGCGGTTCGCCGACCGGCTCGACACCGGCACGCTCGCCGCGCTCGACGACGCTGTCGCGTTCGCCGCCGAGCGCCACGGCGACCAGCGGCGTCCGGCCGGGGAGCCATATCTTGAGCACCTGCTCGAGGCCCTGGAGGTGCTCGTCGACGCGACCGGCGAGCGCGACCCCGACACGCTGCGCGCCGCGGTGCTGCACGACGTGGTCGAGGACACCCCGACCACTGTCGGCGAGGTGCGGGAGCGCTTCGGCGACCGGGTCGCGGAGCTGGTCGGCTGGGTCACCAAGTCCGGCGACCGGGACGCCTACCTCGCGCGCCTGCGGGACGCTCCGGACGCCGCGATCGCCGTGAAGCTCGCCGACCGGATCAGCAACGTCCAGCGGCTGCGCACCCACCCGCGCCCGGCCAAGCGCGCGTCGTACTACCACGAGACCGTCGCCACCATCGTGCCGCTGGCCGCCGGACGGCCGTGGTTCGAGGAGTGGTACCGCTCCTGGCAGGCCGAGCACGCCGACCTGGACCTGGACAGGCTGGCATGAGCGGAGTGGCCGCTCGTCGGATCAGCGGCTGACGATGCGGTGCGTGATGCGCCAGCCCGCCGGTAGGCGGCGCACGGTGTCCTCGTACGTCACGCTGCCCACCGAGCCGTCCCGCAGTACACCGAAGCCCTTGGACAGGGCGCGGACCGAGCCGTCCGGAGACTCCGTCAGCACGATGTTCGTGACGTGGTGGGCGACCGGGTTGGCGTTGCCCAGCGCCTCGGCGGCGGCCCGGACACCGGCGAGGCCGTCGAGCACGCCGCCGCCGAGGGCGGTCACGTCGTACGGCACGTCCTCGGTGAACACCGCGTGCAGGCCGTCGAAGTCGCCGCGGTCGGTGAGGTGGCCGTGCAGGTTGATCAGGTCGGTGATGGCGATGCGGTCCTCGATGCTCAGCGTCATGGCTCCCCCTCGCGAGCGAAAACGGGGACATCCCCGTTTTCGCCCACTAGCGTAACGGGATGCCCCCGGTTCACCAGCGCTCCGACGCCTCACGCAACGCTGCCCTGCTGCTGGCCGCAGCCCGCGAGCTGATCGCCGAGGTGGGCAACGACGTCGCACTCGACGAGGTCGCCCGGCGGGCCGGCGTGGGCAATGCGACGCTGTACCGGCACTTCCCGACCCGCGGCGACCTGCTCGTGGCCGTCTACGCCGACGAGGTCGCGGCACTGTGCGAGCGTGGCGAGCGGCTGCGCGGCGACCCCGACCCGATCGGCGCGCTCTTCGCCTGGCTCGCCGAGTTCGTCGAGCACGTGGCGACGAAGCGGCCGCTGGCGCTCGCCGCGACCGAGGGGCCGGCGGGGCGGCGCACGCGCCTGTTCGAGGAGTGGCACGCGACGGTCAACGCCACCGCGGCCGAACTGGTCCGCCGGGCCGCGCCCGCGCTGCGGTCCGGGGTCACTGCCGTCGACCTGCTGAGCCTCGCGGCTGGCGCGGCGATCACCGCCGGCGGGACCGCGCACGCGCGCCACCTGGTGGCGCTGCTGAGGGACGGGGTCACCGCGGCGGCCGGGAGAGCGGTGTAGTCACCGCGCTGGGTGAGGGTCGAGCGGCGCTCGACGGGCAATGGCCGCGCATGCCAGCGAAGAAGAAGGGCAGCCAGCCATGGCTGCATCAGCAGGGCCGGGAG
The DNA here is from genome assembly GCF_040689395.1 of Dactylosporangium sp. NPDC051484. Classification (NCBI taxonomy): domain Bacteria; kingdom Bacillati; phylum Actinomycetota; class Actinomycetes; order Micromonosporales; family Micromonosporaceae; genus Dactylosporangium; species Dactylosporangium sp. NPDC051484. The sequence goes on from NZ_JBFAZX010000008.1 coordinate 175,054, forward strand.
ATCCAGCACTTCGGCGCGATCCGGCAGTTTCCCGTCGCGCTGTCGGCCGACGCCCGCATGTACTCCTGCGAGCGGCTCAACCAGGTGCTCGCCGACACTCAGATTCTCTATGCGCTGTACAAGAAGCACCACTGGCTGATGCGCGGCCCGACCTTCTACCAGCTGCACCTGCTGCTCGACAAGCACGCCGGAGAGCAGCTGGAGATCATCGACGCGGTGGCCGAGCGGGTGCAGACGCTGGGCGGCATCGCGGTGGGGGACCCGCGCCACGTCGCCGAGCTGACCCGCGTGCCGCGGCCGCCGGACGGGGCCGAGGAGGTGCCGGCCATGCTCTCCCGCCTGCTGGAGGCCCACGAGATGATCCTGCAGGAATGCCACGACGCCGCCGCCAGGGTGCAGGACAACGGCGACGACGGCACCAACGACCTGCTGGTTTCCGAGGTGATCCGCACCGGCGAACTGGAGGCGTGGTTCCTCGCCGAGCACCTCGTGGACACCCCACTGGTGCGCACCGAGGAGGAGGTGAGGGCAGCCAGCAACGGACGCCGTTGATTGGAGGCGCTACCGTGTCGGCGTGACGAGGCATATCGAGTCGCAGCTGGGCGTGGACCTTGGCACCACCCACACGGTCGCCGCGCTGACCGCCGCCGACGGTCGTAGCCAGCCGCTGCTGTTCGACGCCAGCTTCCTGCTGCCGTCGTCGGTCTACGCCGAGATCGACGGGCACCTGCTCGTCGGCAGGGACGCCGAGCGCAGTGCGCGACTCGATCCGTCCCGCTACGAACCCAACCCGAAGCGCCGCGTCGACGACGGCACGGTGCTGCTGGGCCAGCGCGAGTATGCCGTGTCCGACCTGCTCGCGGCCCTGCTGCGGCGCACCGCCGACGAGGCGTCCCGGGTGCTGGGGATCATGCCGGTGCGCACCGTGCTGACATACCCGGCGAACTGGGCGACCCATCGCCGCTCGGTGCTGGCCGACGCGGCGGCCCGGGCGGGCATGCCGGCGCCGATCCTGGTGCCCGAGCCGATCGCGGCGGCCGCGTACTTCACCACGGTCCTCGGGCGCAACATCGCCCCCGGTGGCGTCCTGGTGGTGTACGACTTCGGTGGGGGCACGTTCGACACGACGATCCTGCGCCGCCGCCCCGACGGCGGCTGGGACGTGCTGGCCAGCGACGGCCTGCCCGATGTCGGCGGCGTCGACCTCGACGCGGCGATCATCGACCACCTCGGGCAGCCGATGTCGGCGAGCGACCCGGAGCGCTGGCGGCAGCTCGTCGAGCCCGCCGACGACGCCGGCCGCCGCCGCAGCAACCTGCTGCGCGAGGACGTGCGCACCGCGAAGGAGCAGCTCTCGCGCAGCTCCAGCGCGAGCGTGCACCTGCCGCTGTTCGAGACCGACGTGCACGTCACCCGCTCGGAGTTCGAGCAGCTGTCCCGCTCCTACCTGGAGCGCACCGTCGACCTGACCGCGACCACGCTGCAGCGCGCGGGCGTGCGGGTCGACCAGATCGGCGGGCTGTTCCTGGTCGGCGGCTCCAGCCGCATCCCGCTCGTGAGCACGCTGCTGCACCAGCGGCTCGGGATCGCGCCGACGCTCATCGAGCAGCCGGAGCTCGTCGTCGCGCTCGGCAGCGTGCTGGCCGCGATGCCGTCCCGCCCGGCGCCGTTCCCGTCCACGCCGCCACCCGCCCCGCCCCGCCCGCCGATGAACGCCGCACGCGGTGGCTTCCCGGCCCCGCCCCTCATGGGCGGCGCGCCGTCGAACGCGCCCATCTCGGCGCCGGTCTCGGGCATGCCGGTCACCGGCGCGGGCATGCCGCCGACCGTGCCCATCCCGGCGCCCGCGCCAGGCTCCACCTCGCCGACCGGGTTCCACTCCGCGGCCACGCCGCAGTCGCCGCCCGGGCACGGTTTCGGGTCGCCGACCGCGTTCCAGTCCGCGGCCACGCCGCAGTCGCCGCCTGCGCCCGGTTTCGGGTCGCCGGCCGGGTTCCGCTCCGCGGCCACGCCGCAGTCGCCGCCCGGGTTCGGCGGCAACGCCCCGAACAGCGCGCCGCCGAGCTCCGGCCCGCCGGACGCCACGGCCGCGTTCGGTGCCGTGCCGCCGGCGCCGATCACGCCGCAGGCCCCGTCGCCCTACGGGCCGCCGGTGCCGCCGCCGCGCCCGGGCGGCTCCGGTGGCAAGCTCGCCGTGCTCGTCGGCGTCGTGGCGGTGCTCGTCCTGCTGCTCGGCGTCGGCGGTGTCGCCGCCTGGAGGGCGGTCAGCGACAAGAAGCCGGGCGACACGCGCACCAACAGCGGCTCCCGCGGCAGCGGGAGCACCCGCGGTTCGGGCGGCGACGCCAGCTCGGGCGCGCTGCCGGCCGACACGAAGAACGCGAAAGCGGGCGCGGACCAGCAGACGGTGCAGGTGGACAAGTCGGTCTGGTACACTCAGTTCAAGATCACCGTGGGCAAGGTGACCTACGACCCGGCGGCCACCTCGAAGAAGCTCAGCGCCGAGCTGGTGATCGAGAACCTCGGCGGCCGCAACGACACGCCGAACATCCCCGCGATCTTCTCGGTCGGCGGCCAGCAGTACAGCGGCTCGTTCCGCGAGAACACGACGGTCGCGGCCGGCCAGAAGAGCAACTACAACCTGGACTTCTCGGTGTACAACCCGCTCAAGGCGGACGTCGGCACCGGCGAGTTCATCTTCGGCGCCGGAGACCGGGAGCAGCCGAAGATCCCGCTCGGCGGCGGCGACGTGGTCGCCTACGAGCCGGTGAACCTCATCAAGGACCAGAAGGTCACCGTCCGCGACATCACGGCCACCTTCACCACGTGCGACCTGCGCGGCGGCTTCTTCGACTACAACGGCCAGGCGAAGAAGGGCTACCGCGCGATCACGTGCAAGGTCGACATCCAGTACACCGGCAGGAGCAGCGCGTACATCGGCAAGGATAACTTCCGGCTCCTCGTCGTCGACGGCAGCGAGCTAGGCCCGCTCACCGGGCCGAACGAGGTGCTGTCCGGCGGGCAGGTCGCCGTCGGCACCGACCTGGCGTTCCAGGTGAAGGCCGACGCGCCGGGCACCTACAAGCTGCGCCTGGTCAACCTCGGCGATCACAAGGAGCGCCAGGCGGGCGACGTCGCCGAGGTCGACCTGGTCCTGAAGTAGCGGTCAGTTCCGGCTGTACGAACCGCATGCTCGTCACCTTTCCACCAGTACCGCTGAACCCTGACCCACTCCCACGCACATGGTCGCGAGGCCGCGCGTGTCCCCGGTGCGCCGCATTCGGTGCAGCAACGTGGTGAGGATCCGCGCGCCCGAGCAGCCCAGCGGGTGCCCGATCGCGATGGCCCCGCCATCCGGGTTGATCATCTCCGGGTCGAGCCCGAGCTGGTCGGCGCAGGCGAGCACCTGCGCGGCGAACGCCTCGTTGAGCTCGGCCTGCCGCACGTCGCCGAGCTTCCACCCGGCGCGATCGAGCGCCTTGCGGGTCGCCGGCACCGGCCCGATGCCCATCACGTCCGGGTGGACGCCCGCCGAGGCGCCGGCGACATACCGTCCGAGCGGCTCCAGGCCGAACTCGCGCAGCGCGCTCTCGCTGACCAGCAGCAGCCCGGCGGCGCCGTCGTTGAGCGGCGAGGAGTTGCCGGCGGTCACCGTGCCGCCCTCGCGGAACACCGGCTTGAGCTTGGCGAGCTTTTCGAGGCTTGTGTCGGCCCGGATGCCCTCGTCCGCGTTCATCCCGTCGACCGGCAGTATCTCGCTGGCGAAGTGCCCGTTCTTCGTCGCCGCGTCGGCGTTGCGGTGGCTGCGCAGCGCGAACGCGTCCTGGCGCTCGCGGGTGATCCCGTGGCGCGCGGCGACCTCCTCGGCCGTCTCGCCCATGCTCAGCAGGCCGTGCAGCTCGCGCATGCGCGGGTTGACCAGCCGCCAGCCGAGCCGAGTGTCGGCGATCGACATCGCGTTGGGCAGCGCGTCGTCGGGGCGGGGCAGCACGAACGGCGCCCGGCTCATCGACTCCGACCCACCCGCGACGACCACGTCGGCCTCGCCCGCGGCGATCGTGCGGGCGGCGACGGTCACCGCCTCCATCCCGGACGCGCACAGCCGGTTGACGGTCGCCCCGGGCACGCTCTGTGGCAGCCCGGCGAGCAGCACCGCCATCCGGGCGACATTTCGGTTGTCCTCGCCGGCCTGGTTGGCCGTGCCCCAGTAGACCTCGTCGACGCGGGCCGGGTCGATTCCGGTGACCAGCTCCCTGACCACGGCCGCCGCGAGGTCGTCGGGCCGCGTGTGGGAGAGCGCGCCGCGCAGCCTCCCGATCGGCGTGCGCCGGGCGGCGGCGAAGTACACGGTTCGCATGGCCTAAAACTAACACTGTAAGTCAGTCACGGAATCGTCCGGTCAGCCACGGGTTTCATGGCGCCGGCCCGGAGCCCTGAACGGCGCGCCAGAGTCAGGCGCCGGACGAGCGACTCGAGAGCGTGCCGGTGATGCGGTACGGGAACGGCTCGACCGCCCCGCGCGGTGTGCTCGGTGCCCGGCAGGGTGTGGACCGTCGCCGAGGTGGCCTGCCAGGTGTACGCCGAGGGCCGCGCGAACAGCCCCGACAGGCGCCCACGAACCATCGGGGCTATCCGAGGCTTCCGGGCTTGCTGGTGAGCAACTCTGTCCGCCTCCCCTCCGCTCGCGATCGGCTCGCGAACCCGGGTTTTCGCACTTGGCACTACGGGCCTGGCAGGAAGGCGCGTCAGCGCCGACCGGTGTCTCGTGGGAAGAACGGCGCGCAAGTTGCACGGACCCGAGCAAAGAGCGACGGTCAATTGGGCGCTTGGCATCGCGAGCCGAGTTCGGGCGGTGCTGGCCGTGCCTGCGATTCGCGTCGGCCAGCCATCATGTTCGCCGTGATCACGGAGTGAACATGCACCGGAAGCGGCGCGTTCACTCCGTGATCACGGCGAACCCCGCGCGCGTTGTGGACGGCAGGCGCATGATCACGGAAACGTTGCTCGCGGGCGGCCGCTACCAGCTAATTGGCAGTTGTGCTGGCCCGGCGGTTGGTGGCCTAGCGGCCGGCGCGCCGTGTGGTGGTGGGACCGCTGAACGCCAGGCCGTGCGGCAGTCGCTCGGCCTCTGGCGCGATCTTGTGGTGGTGTTGCGGCTCGGCGTAGAGGCTCAGCCCGATCACGCCGGCCAGCGTGATCACGAACCCGACCGCCACCAGCCACTCGCGGTTCGGCCACACGCCGTCGCCGAGGAGCAGCAGGCCCACCAGTGCGGCCGGCACGGCGCCGGCGGCGTCCATGGCGGCCACCGCGGCCGTCGTCGAGCCGCGCTGCATCGCCAGGCCCAGCAGGAGCTGGCCGACGAGCGAGTGGGCGATCAGGAGGTACGACAGCGGATCCATGACGAATTGCCCGATCGACTCCGCGGAGGCGAGCGGCCGCGAGGCGACGGCGGCGGCGCCGAACGCGACGCCGGAGAGCGATCCGAGCACGACGGAGCCGGGTGCGCCATGCAGGCGGCTCGCGAAGAAGCCGACCACCGCCAGTGCGATGAGCACGCAGATCAGGCCGACGACGCCGCCGGTGCCGAGCTGGCGTGACGGTGCGGGCTTGGCCGCGACCACGAGCGCGGCGATGCCCACGATCAGGGCCAGCAGGAGCGCGATCTCGGTGCGTGGCAGCTTCCACTTGAGGATCAGCACGCCCAGGATCGTCGTCACGCCGAGGCCGGCGGCCATGGCCGACTGCACGAGGAAGAGCGGAAGGTCACGCCGGGCGAAAAAGGCGAGCATGAACCCCGCGCACTGGCAGGCCACACCCACGAGGTAGGACTTGTGGCGGCCCAGGCGCAGCAGCAGCATCGGCTGGAAGCCATGGTGCAGATCGGTGCGTGCGGCGGCCATGGATTGCAGCAGGTTGGCGACGCCGTAGGCGGCGATCATCGCGCCGAGGAACAGCCAACTCCAAGATGCCACCCGGGCAGGATAGACCGCGCGGGGCCGTCCGCGTCATACGGACGTTAGTATTTATCCCGGCAATCCGGACAATCCGAACAGTCGGGTATTGCTCAAACGGGTGAGTACGTCCTCGTGCAGGTGTCCGTTCGTGGCCACGGCGCTGCCGCCGCCGGGGCCGGGCTGGCCCTGCAGGTCGGTGAACGTGCCGCCGGCCTCCGTGACGATCGGCACCAGCGCCGCCAGGTCCCACAGCGACAGCTCCGGCTCGACCATGATGTCCACGGCGCCCTCGGCCAGCAGCATGTACCCGTAGAAGTCGCCGTACGCCCGCTGTCGCCACGTGCGGCGGCTGATGTCCAGGATCGCGCCCAGCCGCCCGGCCTCCTCCCAGCCGCCCAGCGACGAGTAGCAGAACGACGCGTCGGCGAGCCGCGTCACGCCGGACACGCGGATCGGGGTCGCGGCGGCCGTGTGACGTCCGGCATACGCCCCATGGCCGAGCGCTCCCCACCAGCGCCGCCCGAGCGCGGGCGCCGACACCAGGCCGACGACCGGCTGGTCGCCCTCCATCAGCGCGATGAGCGTGGCCCAGATCGGCACTCCGCGCACGAAGTTCTTCGTCCCGTCGATCGGGTCGATGACCCACTGCCGGCTGCCCGGCCCGGCGGCGGCCTCGGTCGCGCCGTACTCCTCGCCCAGCACGCCGTCGCGCGGCCGCGCGCGCCCGAGCGTGGCCCGCAGCGCCTTCTCCACCGCCGTATCGGCGTCGGTGACCGGCGTCAGGTCGGGCTTCTCGGTGACGCTGAGATCCTGCGCCCGGAACCGCGGCACGGCGATGGCGTCCGCGGTGTCGGCGAGAAGATGAGCGAGGGCCAGGTCGTCCGCGTAGCGAGCCATGCGCGGAAACTTAGCCCACGATCGCCAACTTCTGGCAGTACTGTCGCCGTTTGTGACTCCCACAGCCCTGTGCGGCCTGCTCGCCGAGTCCGACCGCCTCCGCGTCTTCGCCGCCGTGGTGCTCGGCGCGCGGACGCCCAGCGCCGTCGAGGCCACCACCGGACTGCCCGCGCGGCTGGTCGAGCCGGCCATCCGGAGGCTGCAGCAGGGCGGCCTGCTCGCCGTCGCCGACGGCGCCCTGGTCGCCGCGCAGGAGGCGTTCAAGGATGCCGTACGCGCGAGCGCCGCCCCGGCCGCGCTGGCGCCGCAGATGGACCCGGACCGCCAGCGCGACCTCGTCCTGCGCACGTTCATCGCCGACGGGCGGCTGACGCAGATCCCGGCCGCCCATGGCAAGCGCGTCGTCGTGCTGGAGCACATCGCCTCGTCGTTCGAGCCCGGCATCCGATACCCCGAGCGCGAGGTCGACGCGATCCTGCGCGCCTGGCACGACGACCATGCGGCCCTTCGGCGGCACCTCGTGGACGCCGGCCTGCTGGCGCGGGACCGCAACGTCTACTGGCGCTCAGGCGGGCCCGTCGTCGTCTGAGGTGGCGCCCTCCTTCGACGCCAGCAGCCGGCGGAACGACGCGAGCCGGCGCGGGTCGGCGCCGCCCTCGGCGACGAGCTTGTCCAGCCCGCAGTCGCCGCCCGCCCCCGTGTGATCGCAGTTGGGTGGGCAGCGCGTCGAGGCCTCCACGAGGTCGGGGAAGCCGTGCAGCACGCTGTCGGCCGACACGTGCGCCAGCCCGAACGAGCGGATCCCCGGCGTGTCGATGATCCAGCCCGGCTCGTCGCCGGGCAGCCGCAGGGCCAGGGCACTGGTCGACGTGTGCCGGCCCTTGCCGACCGCGCTGACCGCGCCCACCGCCCGGTCGGTGCCCGGCACCAGCCGGTTGACCAGCGTGGACTTGCCCACTCCGGAGTGGCCGATCATGACCGACACCCGGCCGCGCAACTCCGCGACGAGGTCGTCCAGCGGCCGGTCCGGGCGGCACAGCACATACGGCAGGTCGAGCTCCGCGTAGTAGTCCAGGACCGCGTCCGGCGTGGCGAGATCGCCCTTGGTCAGGCACAGCAGCGGGTCGATCTCGGCGTCGTACGCCGCCACCAGGCACCGGTCGATGAACCCGGTCCGCGGCGGCGGGTCCTGCAGCGAGTTGACGATCACCAGCTGCTCGGCGTTGGCCACCACGACCCGCTCGAACCGGCCCTCAGTGCCGCCTTCCTCGTCGTCGGCGGTGCGCATGAGGACCGAGTTGCGCTCGTCGATGCGCACGATCCGGGCCAGGGTGTCCGGGCGGCCGCTGACGTCGCCGACGATCTGGACGTGGTCGCCCACCACCACGCCGTGCCGCCCGAGCTCGCGGGCGCGCATCGCGGTGACCGTGACGCCGGTGTTCTGGCCGGGGACATTGACGTGGCACGTGTATCGCCCGCGGTCGACGGCGACCACGAAGCCCTCGACGGCGTCGCTGTGCTTCGGGCGCTGGCGCGTGCGCGGTCGCGAGGACCGGCCCGGGCGCACCCGCACGTCATCCTCGTCGTATTCGCGCTTCCGCCTCAGCCGAGTCTCCTTCGTAGCCGTACACCATGCTCGACCATAGCCGGGGGAATTCGGGCAGTGTCTTCGCGGTGCATGTCACGTCGTCCAGGCGGACTCCCTCGACCGCCAGCCCGAGCAAGGCGCCGGCGTGCGCGAGGTGGCGGTCGCCGTGGGTGCGCAGCGTGCCGCCGCGCAGCGGGCGCGGCCGGATGCGCAGGCCGTCCGGCTCCAGCGTGACGCCGGCGCCCAGGCCGGTCAGCGCCGCGGCGAGGCGGCCGAGTTCGTCGGCGCCCTCGTGGCCGCGCAGTTGTCCCATCCCGAACAGGTGCGACGGCGAGTCGGCCACCGTGGCCAGCGCCGCGAGGATCGCCGCGTACTCCGAGATGCCGGTGAGGTCGGCGCTCAGCCCGTGTACCGCGCCCGTGCCCCGCATCACCAGCCCCCGCGGGGTCATCGCCGGCCGGCCGCCCATGCGCCCCAGCAGGTCCAGCAGCCGGTGCGCGGGCTGGCTGGTCGTCGGCGGCCAGCCCTGGACGGTCACCGTCCCGCCGGTGACGAGCGCCGCGGCGAGGAAGGGCGCCGCGCTGGACAGGTCGGGCTCGATGCTCCAGGCACGTCCATTGAGCCGGCCGGGCTCCACCGACCACACGTCCGGGCGGCTGTCGTCCACGCCGGCGCCCGCGGCGCGCAGCATGTGCACGGTCAGGTCGAGGTGCGGCCGTGGTACGGGCGGGCCGACGTGCCGCACCACCACCCCCCGATCGAAGCCGGAGGCGGACAGCAGCAGCCCGGTGACGAGCTGGCTGGACGCGGAGGCGTCGAGGGTCACCTCCCCACCGGTGATCCGCCCGGCGCCGTGCACGGTGAACGGGAGCCCGTTCTCGGTGTCGATCCGCGCGCCGAGCGAGCGCAGCGCGCCGATCAGCGGCGCCATCGGGCGGCGCCGGGACCGCGGGTGGCCGTCGAACGACACCACTCCGGTCGCCAGGCTGGCCACCGGGGGCAGGAAGCGCATCACGCTGCCGGCCAGGCCGACGTCGACCCGCGCCGGGCCCTGCAGCGGCCGGGACCGCAGCAGCCACAGGTTGTCGTCGACGGTCGACACGTGGCAGCCCATCGCGCGCAGCCCGGCGGCCATGAGCTCGGTGTCGCGGGCCCGCAGCGGCCCGCGCAGCGTGCTGGAGCCCAGCGAGTTGGCGGCGAGGACGAGGGCCCGCGCGGTCATGGACTTGGAACCGGGCAGCCGTAGCGAGGCGTCGAGGGGGCCGGGGGCGGTCGGCGCGGGCCACGGTAAGTGTGCTTCCACGCCGCACAGTGTGGGGTCAGTTTCGATGCGTAGTGCTGGCCGGGTCGTTCTCCGGGTTTTTTGTCATACCCCGTCGGTACGGTGGCGACATGTGTGGCAGGTACGCGACCTCGCGCAGCAACGCCGACCTGAGCGCCCTGTTCGAGGCGGCGGACGAGAGCGGCGGGCTCGAGCCCGACTACAACGTGGCCCCGACGGACCCGGTGCCGATCGTGCGGGTCTCGCGCTCGGCGGGCGGCCGGGTGCTCTCCACCGCCCGCTGGGGCCTCGTCCCGGCGTGGGCGAAGGACCCGAAGGTCGGCGCGCGAATGATCAACGCGCGGGCGGAGACCGTCACGACGTCGAATGCGTTCGCCCAGTCCTTCGCGAAGCGCCGTTGCCTGGTTCCGGCGGACGGGTGGTTCGAGTGGGTAAGGGGCGCGGAGAAGACCAAACCGACGAAGCAGCCTTACTTCATGACGCTCGGCGACGCCGAGCCGTGCGTATTCGCCGGGCTGTGGACAGTGTGGGGTAAGGACGAGGGTCGGCTCCTTACATGCAGCATCATCACCATGCCGGCCGTCGATGACTTGGCGCTCATCCACGACCGCATGCCGTTACTATTGCCGGTCGAGCGGTGGGACGCCTGGCTCGGCGGCGAGCCGGATCCCGCCCTGCTCGCCCCGACGCCGTCGTCGCACGTCGCACGCCTGGAACTACGCCCCGTAGGCCATCGCGTCGGCGATGTCCGCAACGACGGTCCCGATCTGGTCGCGCAAGTTCCGGCCCCGCCGCTGCGATCGAGCGACGTCAAGCCGATCGATCTGACCCTTTTTTAGGCTGTAAGTCCAGATAAATATCGGCCGGTTTTGCGAATCAGCCGGAAAACTCTTGTATTTGCCGTCGTTTGTGCGATACAACACAGCGCCGGTGGGTTTATGTCGGATGGGGGCATCCCGACGTTCATCCACTCTGCGTTCGTTTGACCCACGGGGGAGGTGGGTGTATTGACCCGGGCGAGGATGCCACGCCCTCACGAAGTTGCAGCCGCGCGGCGAGATCCGCGACTGCTGCGGGCCGTCAAGGAGCAGCAAGGCGACGGGGCCTGGCGCATCCGCGGCGCGTGCCAGACGGTGGACCCAGAGACGTTCTTCCCGGCTCCCAGTGAGCCGGCCGACGCCGCGGTGGCGCTGTGCCGCACGTGCGACGTCCAGGGCGCCTGCCTCGCGTGGGCGCTGGACGTGGGCGATTGTCACGGTGTGTGGGGAGCGACCACTCCACGCGAGCGCCGTGCGATGCTCGTGGCATGGCGCAGCGAGATGCCTGGCCAGGTGATGCCCACCACGGCCGGCGCGACCGAACCGAGGCGCGGCGCGGTGGCGTGCCTGCCGACCCTGCCGCTACAGCGGGTGGGTCGCGCTCAGGACCGCCAGGAGAGCCCAGACCCGGTGGGCGCGGCCGCGACATAGCCCCGGAGCCGGCACCGTGGCCGGCACCCTGGCTGGCGCGAGGACCGCAAACACCGCCCGCGGCGGGCCAACCCGCCGCGGGCCGGTCGGGGGCGTCGTCGGCCAAGTCGGCGCCCGGGAAGGCCGTGGCTGGAGAGGCGAAGGCGGCCTCGGCGGAGGCGGCACCGGCTGGCGCTGCCGGCGAGAAGGTCGCGCCGAGGAAGGCGGCGGCCGGGCCGAGGAAGGCGGCGGCCACGGCGGGGAAGGCGGTGGCCGCGCCCGGGGAGGTAACGGCCGCCCCCGGGGATGCCGCGCCGGTCAAGGCTGCCGCCCGCAAGACTGCGCGGGCGAAAGCTGCCGCGGGGAAGTCCGATTCGGCTGTCGGGTCCGCGAAGCCTGCGGCGACGAGGGCTGCGGGGAAGACCGCACCGGCGAAGGCCGCTGCAAGGAAGGCCGTTCCAGTGGAGGCGGCTGGGTCCGCGAAGGGCGCGGCGGCGAAAGCCGCTGGGGCGAAGACCACGCCGGCGAAGGTCGCGCCCGCGAAAGCTGCCGTGAGGAAGGCCGCCCCGGTGAAGGCGGCCGGGTCCGTGAAGGCCGCTGCGGGGGAGACCGCACCGGCCAAGGTCGCTGCCGCCGGGCGGGAGGTGGCGACGCCGCACGGGGTCGCGCGGTACCAGCTCGACGTTCCCGCCGACCACGGTGGCACGCTGCTCGTCCTCGGCCACGGTGCCGGGGGTGACGTCGAGGCCCCCGACCTGGTCGCCGTGCACGACGCGGCCTTGGCGCGGGGCGTGGCCGTGGCGCTGGTGACGCAGCCGTATCGGGTGGCGGGCCGCCGCGCACCCGCACCGGCGGCGCAGCTGGACGCGGCCTGGCTCGCTGTCATCGCCGAGCTCCGTGGCGCCCTGGACTTCGCCACCCTCGTCGTGGGCGGGCGCTCCAGCGGCGCCCGGGTCGCCTGCCGCACGGCCCGGGAAGCGGGTGCCGCCCGCATCCTGGCGCTGGCGTTCCCGCTCCACCCGCCGGGCAAACCGGAGAAGTCGCGCGCGGAGGAACTGGAGACGGGCGTGCCGACCCTGGTGCTCAACGGTGACCGTGACGCGTTCGGCGTGCCGGGGGAGCGGCCGCACGTCCGCGTCCACGTGCTCCCGGGCGAGACGCACGCCCTGTCCAAGCGCACGGCGACGCTGGCCGCGGCGGCGGTGGACTTCGTCGCGGGTGGCTGAGGGGCACTTCACGACTCCCAGGCCGTTCCTGTTCCGGGGCGGGCCGGGTGGTTTCCCGGATGATCTTGTCAACCAGGCGTAACGCCCGTCACGTGGAATGGGTGCGCGCGGTCGGTTGTTACACCGGGGGTGCGGCGCTGCCGACGGCGCCGTCTGCGGAGGGAAACCCAGCGTGGCAACACTTGAGCGTGACGATCTGCGGATCCGCGAGCTGCTGTTCAGCCCGGCCTGGCCGGCGACGACCGACGCGGAGCCCGATTCGTCCTGGCAGCCGATCGCTCGGGAGCGCTTGACCGGCGCCACAAACTCAGAACTCGCACAGAAACTCGGCGTATCCTCGGCGGGACGGTCGAGGGTGGGAGTCGCACGAGTGGTCAGCAGCGAGAGCGCGGAGCAGCAGCGCATCCGGTTTGAGCATGATGCGTTGCCCTTCATCGATCAGTTGTACGCGGCCGCCTTGCGGATGACGCGCAACCCGTCGGATGCCGAAGACCTGGTGCAGGAGACGTTCCTGAAGGCGTTCGCCGCCTTCCACCAGTTCGAGACGGGCACCAACCTCAAGGCCTGGCTGTATCGCATCCTGACCAACACCTACATCAACTCCTACCGGCGCCGGCAGCGCCAGCCTGTCCAGGCGCCGACGGAGGAGATCACCGACTGGCAGCTCGCCGAGGCGGAGTCGCACACCTCCAGCGGCCTGCGTTCGGCCGAGACCGAGGCCCTGGACCGGCTCCCCGACTCCGACGTCAAGGAGGCGCTGCAGTCGCTTCCCGAGGAGTTCCGCCTGGCCGTCTATCTGGCCGACGTCGAGGGCTTCTCGTACAAGGAGATCGCCGACATCATGAACACGCCGATCGGCACCGTGATGTCACGCCTGCACCGCGGACGGCGCAACCTGCGTCGACAGCTCGAGGCTTATGCTGCCGAGCGAGGGTTCACCCGCACCCAGTCCGCTGAGCCGAGCGAGGTCTGAGATCCGATGAGCTGTGGAGACCCGCACGAGACCGACTGCAGTGACGTCCTTGCCGAGGTCTATCTCTACCTCGACCTGGAGTGCGCAGACGACCGGCGCGAGCTGATCCGGGAGCACCTCGACGAGTGCTCGCCGTGCCTGCGGGAGTTCGGCATCGAGCAGGAGGTCAAGGCCCTCGTGGCCCGTTGCTGCGGCTCCGAGCTGGCACCGGTCGAGCTCAAGGCCCGCCTCCGTGCGAAGCTTTCCGAGTTCGTCGTCAACGCCGACTCGCGAGAGCTGCGCCCGGACTAGTCTGGCCCGTCGCGAGCACCGGGCCCGGACGGAGATCCCGGTCGCTCCCCGCGCGAATGCGTTTCGCACCGATATGCTGCGAGCGCAGGCAGCAGTCGCGAAGGAGATCGGGATGGCCGACGAGGTCCGCGCCGAGATGGTGGCCAACGTCTGGAAGATCATCACCGAGGTCGGCGCCGAGGTCACCGAGGGTGACACTCTCGTGATCCTCGAATCGATGAAGATGGAGATCCCGGTCCTGGCTGAGTCCGACGGCACGATCAGCCAGATCGCCGTCAACGAGGGCGACGTGGTGCAGGAGGGCGACCTCATCGCCGTGATCGGGTGACGGCATCAGGCATCATCGTCCGGCCGATCCAGCCGGGCGACCATGACGACGTCTCGCGGCTGACCATCGAGGCCTACCGCGCCGACGGCCAGCTGGAGACGGCCCCCGAATACGCCACCGTCCTTGCCGACGTGGCTGGCCGGGCCGCGGCGGCCGACGTGCTGGTGGCCAGCGCGGGTGGGGCGGTGCTCGGCGCGGTCGCGTTCGTCCTGCCCGGCGGGGTCTTTGCCCAGATCTCCCGGCCCGGCGAGGCCGAGTTTCGCACGCTGGCGGTCGACCCGGCCGCCCAGCGCCGCGGCGTGGCCCAGGCGCTGGTGCGGGCATGCATCGACCGGGCGGCCGCGCTCGGGTGCCGCGCCCTCGTGATCTGCGCGCGCCGCGACAACGACGCCGCGCTCGCGCTCTACGGCCGGTTCGGCTTTCAGCGCGACCCGGATCTCGACTGGTCACCGGTGCCGGGCGTCGAGCTCCTCGGCCTGCGCCTGATGCTTCCCGTCCTCGCGAAGTAGCGCCTCGCTCAGCTCGTCGACCAGGGCGTCCTCGAGACCGCCAGCCTCGTCCCCGCCGCGGCCGTCCGCCTCGTCCCCGCCGCGCGTCGCATCGCGGTCGTCGACTGCGTCTTCGCCGCGGCGGCCCGTGGTCTCGTCGCGTCGCGTCGCGCCGGGGCTGTCCGCCGTGGTCCCCGGGGCCGCCGGTGAGCCGGCCGGCGCGGAGTCGATCCGGTCCGTGGAGCCCATCAGCTCGACCGCCACCTCCAGCGCCGCCGCCCGCTGCTGTTCCAACGTGCCCGGCCGCTCCCGCAACAGGAACCAGCTCGCGTGGATGGAGAAGATCGCCATCGCGCGCCGCAGCTGCTGGGCCAGCGATTCCTCCGGGTCGGTGAGCAGCTCGAAGACCCGCATCATCTGCTCGCGCAGCCGTTTGCCCGCCGGCAGCGTGTTGATCAGTGTCTGGTTGCGCTCGAAGAACTGGATCACCTTTTCGTGCACGAACTGGTCGTGCAGGGTCGCGTAGCGCCGGATGAACTCCAGCCGCATGCGGGCGTCGCGCGGCTGCGCGGCCGCCCACTCCAGCAACCCGTCGACGGCGTCGATGCGCTCCCCGATGAGGCTGGCGACGATGTCGTCCTTGGTGGGGAAGTGGTAATACAGTGCCGCCTTCGTCACGCCCAGTTTCTCAGCGATCTCGCGCAGCGACGTCTTGTCATACCCATCCTCGATGAACAGGTCGAGCGCCACCCGCTGGATGTGCGCACGCACGTCCTCGCCATCCGATTCGCCCGTGCGGATCCGGTTGCGGCCGCGGACGATCCGGGCGGCGGTTTGATCGGTCTGCTCCATCGCATTGATCCTACTTGACGCTCGGCTAGTCGCCAGCTTACCGTGCGGCTAGTAAGTTCACTAGCCGGTCGACAGGTAAGTTCGGGGGCGGAGAGAATGTCCGAAACAACAGCGCAAAATGCCGACGAGGCGACGCGACGCACGATCAAGGCGGTCCTACCGGGCCTGCTCATGGCCATCCTGCTGGCGATGCTCGACAACGTCATCGTCGGCACCGCGATGCCGCGCATCGTCGGCGACCTCGGCGGTGTCGACCACCTGTCCTGGGTGGTCACCGCGTACGTGCTCGGCACGACCGTCTCGACCCCGCTGTGGGGCAAGCTCGGCGACCTCTACGGCCGCAAGACGGTCTTCATCACCTCGATCGTGCTGTTCCTGATCGGCTCGATGCTGTGCGGCCTCGCCCAGAGCATGCCCGAGCTCATCGGCTTCCGCGCGTTCCAGGGCCTCGGCGCCGGCGGGCTCATCGTCGGCGCGATGTCGGTCATCGGCGACCTGGTCCCGCCGCGCGACCGCGGGAAGTACCAGGGCCAGTTCGCCGCCGTGATGGCGGTCGCGATGGTCGGCGGCCCGCTCATCGGCGGCTTCATCACCGACCACGCGAATTGGCGCTGGTCCTTCTTCGTCAACGTGCCCCTGGGTGGCGCGGCGCTGATCCTGCTCGCGCTGCGGCTGCACCTGCCGAAGCGGCGCACCGAGCACCGCATCGACTGGCTGGGCGCGTCACTGCTGTCCGTCGGCGTGACCGCGCTGGTGCTCATCACGACCTGGGGCGGCAATCAGTACGCCTGGGGCTCGGCGCAGATCCGCGGCCTCGCTGTGCTGGCGGTGCTCACGCTGGTCTCGTTCGTGCTGGTCGAGCGCCGGCACCCGGAGCCGATCGTGCCGCTGAGCATCTTCGCCAACCGCAACTTCACGCTGGTGGCGCTCGTCGGCTTCCTGCTCGGCTTCGCGCTCTTCGGCGCCTTGACCTTCCTGCCGCTGTACCAGCAGATCGTCCAGGGCGCCTCGGCGACCAACTCCGGGCTGCTCCTGCTGCCCATGATGGGCGGCATGCTGGTGACGTCGCTGGCGGTCGGGCGGATGATCAGCCAGACCGGGCGCTACCGCATATTCCCGATCATCGGCGGCGTGGTGCTGGTCGGCGCGATGCTCCTGCTGGCGCAGCTCGACGTGCACACCTCGAAGCTCGTGTCCGGCGTGTTCATGGCCGTGCTCGGCCTGGGCCTGGGCTTCCTGATGCAGACGTCGATGCTCATCGCGCAGAACAGCGTCGAGCTCAAGGACCTCGGCGTGGCCAGCAGCACCGCCACGTTCGCCCGCTCGATCGGCGGCGCGTTCGGTGTTGCCGTGTTCGGCGCGATCTTCAACAGCCGGCTGCACACGCTGCTCGGCGAGCGGCTCGGCACCGCGGCCGCGGACCGCATGGCCAGCGGCGGCGGGGGCGCCCGGATCGACCCGAGGTCGATGTCGCAGCTGCCCGCCCCGGTGCGCACGGCGGTGCTCGACGCGATCGCCGGCGCCACGGCGAACGTGTTCCTGTGGTCCACCGTGGCCGCCGCGCTCATTCCGGTGCTGGCGTTCTTCATCCGCGAGGTCGCACTGCGCGGCGGGTCGGCCGAGCAGCCCGAGCGCACACTGGTTGCGCAGGAGGGCTAGTTTCGCGCAGTACCTGCGCGAAGTTGCCCCTCAATCTGGCGTTCGATGCGCGAAACTGCCAAACTGCGAGCAGTATCGAGCATCGAACGCCAGATTCGCATGAACTGAGGGGTATCCAGTGACCGATCAGCCCGGCGCCGGGATGAAGGCCGACATCGCCGAACAGCCGGAGGTGTTCGCTCGCCTGCTCGACGAGCGCGCCGGCCAGATCGCCGAGGTCGCGGCGAAGATCGCGCAATGGCGCCCGCGCAGCGTCGTCTTCACCGCGCGCGGCACCTCCGACCACGCGGCCCTCTACGCCGCCTATCTCACCGAGATCCGGCTCGGCATCCCCGCCGGTCTGGCCAGCCCGTCCGCGACGACGGTGTACGGCGCCCGCCCCGACCTGCGCGACACGCTCGTCGTGGGGGTCAGCCAGAGCGGCGGCTCGCACGACCTGCACGAGGTGCTGCGGGTCGCGCGCGATCAGGGCGCGCACACCCTGGCCGTCACGAACAACCCGGAATCGCCGCTCGCGCAGGTGGCCGAGCTGCACGTCGATGTCGCCGCCGGGCACGAGGTGGCGGTCGCCGCGACGAAGACGTACACCGCCGAGCTGCTCGCCCTGCTCATGCTCGTGGAGAGCGTGCGCGGCGGGGGAGCCCTGCCCGCCGATGAGCTCGCCGAGCTGCGCAAGCTGCCCGGGCTCGCGCAGCAGCTGCTGGCCGACGACGCCGCCGTCGACCTCGCCGCGCGGTATCGCTTCGCCGCACGCCTGGTCACCACCGGCCGCGGCTACGCCTACCCGACCGCCCGCGAGGCCGCGCTCAAGCTCATGGAGACCTGCTACCTCGCCGGCCTCGCGTTCTCCGGCGCCGACCTGCTGCACGGCCCGCTCGCGATGGCCGACCCGGACGTGCCGGTGCTCGCCGTGGTCGGCAGCGGCCCGGCCGGTGCGTCGATGCGTGACGTGGTGGCCCGCCTCGGCGAGCGCCGCGCCGACACGGTCGTGTTCGGCCCGAGCGCGGTCGAAGGGGCCAAGGGCTGGGTTCGCACTCCCGATGTCGACGAGCGCTACGCCCCGCTGCTGGACATCCTGCCGCTGCAGCGTCTGGCGCTCTCGCTGGCGCTGCTGCGCGGCGAGGACCCGGACGCGCCGCGCGGGCTCAAGAAGGTGACGACGACGCTGTGACCGGCGACACCGGGATCACCGCCGGGCTGCCCTCGCGCAGCTGTTTGGTCTGAAACGTCGCGGCCGGGCGGTCGCCGACCATGACCACGTAGGCCGCCCGGCTGCCGGAGAGGTCGCGCAGCTCGAAGGCGAAGTTGCACCGATACCCGTCAGCCTGTTGCGCCAGCACACCGCCGGCCATCGTGGTGGCCGCGATCAGGTGGCCCTCGGTGTCCGCGACGCGGACCGCGCCGCCCTGCACGATGTCCGGGACCGAGGACGGTGCCCCGCAGGGGGTGCCGGGCACGCCCGCGGCGGCGGGTTCCTTCTGTACGGCCACGCTGACGTAGCCGTGTAGCAGGAACCCGTCGGGCTTGCTCATCTCGTCATGGCGGCCCAGCCAGCCGCAACCGCCGAGCGAGAGCACCAACAGCAGGGGAAGCACCAATCGCCGCACGGGGCAACCTTAGTCTTGTCAGCGTGTCAACCCTGCGAGATCTTGTCGAGGAACACACCAGCCTCGAGCCCGATGACATCGAACACCTGCACCGGCTGGCCGGCGACTGGCAGATCGTCTCCGACCTCAGCTTCGCCGACCTGCTGATGTGGGTCCCCATCGAGGCGCGGGGCGAGTACATCTGCGTCGCCCAGGTGCGCCCGACCACGGCGCCGACGGCCTACCAGGACGACCAGGTCGGGCGGATCGCCGGCGGTCCCGAGGTCGCGCACCTGGCGATCGTGCGCCAGCAGGGCCGGATCTGGCGGGAGGGGGACCCCGTCTGGTACGGCGACATGCCCGCCCGCCACGAGGCGATCCCGGTGCGCCGGCGGGGGCACGACAAGGTCATCGCCGTGCTCGGCCGCGACACCAACCTGAGCACGGCCCGCACCCCGGCACAGCTGGAGCTCAACTACCTGACCACGGCCGACGACCTGGCCCAGATGATCGCCGACGGCAGCTGGCCGCCGCCGCGCCACCCGGGCGAGACCACCAGCGCCCCGCGAATCGGCGACGGGCTGGTGCGCCTGGACGCCACGGGCAAGGTCACCTACGCCAGCCCGAACGCACAGTCGGCGTATCGCAGGCTGGGACTCGCCGCCCACCTCGTGGGCGAGAGCCTGGCGGAGATCACCGGCCGGCTCGTCGACGACCCGCTCGAGGGCGCCGACGCGACGGAACGGATCCAGTCCGCCCTGCACGGCGAGGCGCCGGCCCGCAAGGAGCTGGAGGCCCGTGGCGCCAGCGTGCTCATGCGCGCCCTGCCACTCATCCCGGCCGGCGTGCCGATCGGCGCGCTCGTGCTGGTGCGGGACATCACCGAGGTGCGCCGGCGGGACCGGCAGCTGATGACCAAGGATGCGACGATCCGCGAGATCCACCACCGGGTCAAGAACAACCTGCAGACGGTTGCCGCGCTGCTGCGGCTGCAGGCCCGCCGGGTCGGGGTGCCGGCCGCGCGGCACGCCCTGGAGGAGTCGGTACGCCGCGTGGCGTCCATCGCCCTGGTGCACGAGACGCTGTCCATGTCGTCGGAGTCCTCCGACGAGGCCGTGGAGTTCGACGGCATCGTCGATCGGGTCGCCGCGGCGGCCGTCGAGGTCGCAGCGACCGGCTTCGCCGTCGCGGTGCGCCGCGAGGGCGACTTCGGGGTGCTGCCGGCCGAGATCGCCACGCCGCTGGTCATGGTGCTCAACGAGCTGTTGCAGAACGCCGTCGAGCACGCGTTCGAGCCATCCGCGCCGCGTTCGCCCGAGGTGGTCGTGTCCGTGCACCGGTTCCGCAAGCAGCTGCACGTGACCGTCGCCGACAACGGCCGCGGGCTGCCCGAGGGTTTCGACCTCGACGCGAGCGAGCGGCTGGGCCTGCAGATCGTGCGCACGCTGGCGACGGGGGAGCTGCGCGGCACGATCGAGCTGCTGGCGCGGCCGGACGGCGGCACCGAGGCGGTCATGGTGGTCCCGCTGGCCAAACGATGAAACCGACCGGAGTGTGGGACGGCGGCGCAGACGCGCCCGCCAGCCCGGGCAATTGCGGTCTGTAATCCCTATCGGCTGGATCTTATTTCCGTTACCGCTTGGTGAAATCGCCTTGAGAGAACCCTCACGCTGCCGTGGCGTAAGGACCGCTCTCCGTGGAAGACTGCACACCATGCACGCTGCTTCTCTGCGGCTCGTCAGCCGCCGACACGTCGACTACGGTCGCGTGCGCAGCGCTATCTGTCCGGTCTGCTGAACGCCGCCCGCCGAAATTTTTCCCGGGTGCGCGACTTCGCGCCGGAGCTTTTATGACATCGACGTCATCCGTTATCGGGCTCTCCGACGACGGCCGGCGCTTGGTCGCGTGCTCGCAATCCTGAGAGGACGCCGACATGTCGGTGAACACCGTCCGCGGACGTGGTGCGGCCGGTGGGCGCCCTCGTGGTGAAGGCCAGTGGGCCCTCGGCCACCGCGAGCCGCTCAACCCGAACGAGCGCAGCAAGAAGGACGACAACCCGCTCAACGTCCGTGCCCGCATCGAGAACATCTACGCGCACGGGGGCTTCGACTCCATCGACCCGGCCGACCTGCGCGGGCGGTTCCGGTGGTTCGGGCTGTACACGCAGCGCCGCCCCGGCATCGACGGTGGGCGCACCGCCGTGCTCGAGCCGGAGGAGCTCGACGACCGTTACTTCATGCTGCGCATCCGCAGCGACGGCGGGCAGCTCTCGCTGGCCCAGCTGCGCACGATCGCCTCGATCTCGCAGCGCTTCGGCCGCGACACCGCCGACGTCACCGACCGGCAGAACATCCAGCTGCACTGGATCGAGATCGAGAACGTGCCGACCATCTGGTCGGAGCTCGAGGCGGTCGGCCTGTCCACCACCGAGGCCTGCGGCGACACCCCGCGCGTGATCCTCGGCAGCCCGATCGCCGGCGTCGCGGAGAGCGAGATGCTCGACCCGACCGAGGCGATCACCGAGATCAACCGGCGCTTCGTCGGCGATCCCGAGCTGTCGAACCTGCCGCGCAAGTTCAAGACGTCGATCTCGTGGCTCGCCGACACCCCGTATGAGGCGAACGACGTCTCGTTCGTCGGCGTCATCCACCCGGAGCACGGCCCCGGCTTCGACCTGTGGGTCGGCGGCGGCCTGTCCACCAACCCGATGCTCGCCCAGCGGCTCGGCGCCTGGGTGCCGCTGCACGAGGTGCCGGACGTCTGGCACGGCGTCGTGAAGGTCTTCCGCGACTACGGCTACCGCCGGCTGCGCAGCCGCGCGCGGCTGAAGTTCCTGGTCGCCGACTGGGGCGCGCAGCAGTTCCGGCAGATCCTGGAGAACGAGTACCTCGGCCGCCGCCTCATCGACGGCCCGGCGCCGGAGCTGCCGGAGAAGCCGATCGACCACGTCGGCGTGCACAAGCAGTGGGACGGCAAGTACTTCGTCGGGGCCGCCCCGATCGCCGGGCGCAGCTCGGGCACGCAGCTGACGGGGGTCGCGGACCTGGCCGAGCGCTACGGGTCGGACCGGGTGCGGCTCACGCCGTACCAGAAGATCCTGATCCTCGACATCGACGAGTCGCACACCGAGTCGCTCGTGCGGGACCTGCAGGAGATCGGCCTGGAGCCGCGCCCGTCGACCTGGCGGCGCAGCACGATGGCCTGCACCGGCATCGAGTTCTGCAAGCTCGCGATCGTGGAGACCAAGGCGCGCGCCGCCGAGCTCGTCGAGCACCTTGAGAAGAAGGTCGCCGAGCTCGACGCCGACATCTCGATCCACCTCAACGGCTGCCCGAACGCCTGTGCCCGCACGCAGGTCGCCGACATCGGCCTCAAGGGCATGCTGGTGCGCGACGACACCGGAGAGATGGTCGAGGGCTTCCAGATCCACCTCGGCGGCGGCCTGGGCATGGCCCAGGGGCAGAGCGCCGGCTTCGGCCGGAAGCTGCGTGGCCTCAAGACCACCGCCGCCGACCTGCCCGCCTACGTCGAGCGGGTCGCGAACCACTACCTGGCCGGGCGCGAGTCCGGCGAGTCCTTCGCCCGCTGGGTCCTGCGTGCTCCTGAGGAGCAGTTGCGATGAGCGAGCGAATCATGACTCAGCGCGACTTGGAGCCTCATGCCGCCGGGGAGCGAAGCGAGTCGGCGGCATGAGCGAGCGAATGGCGCCGTTGTACTGCCCGTACTGCGGCGAGGAGGACCTCAGACCACACGAGGACTCGCACGGCGCATGGGAGTGCCGCGGCTGCGCACGGGTCTTCTCACTGAAATTCCTGGGACTGGCGGCGAAGGCGTTGGAGGCCAAGCGATGAGCACAGCCACGGTCGGGAGTGCTGCCCGAAGTACGCAAGAGTCGATCGAACTGGCGAAGGCCGCATCGGCCCGCCTGGAGAACCAGCCGGCCGAGAAGATCGTCGAGTGGGCCGCCGCCCAGTTCGGCGATCGGTTCTGTGTGACGAGCTCGTTCGCCGACGCCGTGCTCGCGCACGTGGTGTCGCGGGTCGTGCCCGGGGTGCCGGTCATCTTTCTCGACACCGGCCTGCACTTCGCCGAGACGCTGCGGGTGCGTGAGATCGTCCAGCGCACGCTGCCCGTGACTGTCCGCTCGATCCGTCCCCGCCAGACGGTCGCGGAGCAGGACGCCGAGCACGGCCGGCGGCTGTACGCGCGGGACCCCGACGAGTGCTGCTTCCTGCGCAAGATCGAGCCGCTGGAGCGGGCGCTGGAGGACTACGACGCGTGGGCCGCCGGCCTGCGCCGCGACGAGTCGCCGAGCCGCGCGAACACGCCGATCGTGAGCTTCGAGCAGGCCCGTGGCAAGTTCAAGGTCTCCCCGCTGGTGCAGTGGACGCAGGCCGACGTCGACGCGTACATCTCGCGCCACAACGTGCCGGTGAACGCGCTCATGCGCCAGGGGTACGCCTCGGTCGGCTGCTGGCCGTGCACCCGGCGCACGCCCCCGGGCAGTGACCCGCGCGGCGGTCGCTGGCCGATGTTCGACAAGACCGAGTGCGGCCTGCACACGTCCGGATGACCGCGGTACTCCTCGTGGCCCACGGGTCCTCGGACCCCAGGGCGGCCGCGGCCACCCGCGCTCTGACGCGGGCGGTCGCGGCCCAGCGGCCCGGCCTGGACGTGCGCTGCGCGTTCCTTGACCACGCCGGCCCGCGCCCCGGCGAGCAGCTCTTCGCCTTCTCGGCACTCGGCCACGCGCGGGCCGTCGTGGTGCCGCTGCTGCTGACCTCCGCCTACCACGGCCGCGTCGACCTGCCGGCCGTGCTCGACCGCGCCCGCGCCGACGGCCTGCGCATGGACGTGACGACCACCGCCGTGCTCGGCGACGGCACGCCGCCGTTGCTGCTGGCCGCGCTGCGTCGGCTGCTGCCCCCGATCGCGTACGACGGGGTCGTGCTCGTCGCCGCCGGCACCCGCGACGACCTGGCTCGCCACTCCGTGGACGTGGCAGCGGGGGCCCTAGGGGCGTCGCTGGGCGTTGCGTGCCACGCGGCCTATGCCTCGGGGTCCGCCGTGACCGGCGCGGTCGCCGTGGAGGCGCTGCGGGCCCGCGGGTGCTCGCGGATCGCGGTCTCGTCGTACTTCCTCGCCCCGGGCCGGCTGTATGACACCGT
This sequence comes from Dactylosporangium sp. NPDC051484, assembly GCF_040689395.1. Lineage (NCBI taxonomy): Bacteria > Bacillati > Actinomycetota > Actinomycetes > Micromonosporales > Micromonosporaceae > Dactylosporangium > Dactylosporangium sp. NPDC051484. The sequence continues at coordinate 198,797 of NZ_JBFAZX010000008.1, forward strand.
CGTGGACTCGGCGCTGGCGGCCGGTGCGCTGTCACCGGTCGCGCCCCCGCTGGGCGGCAATCTGGATGTCGCCCGCCTGGTGATGTCCAGGATCGGCTCGTTCGGGCTCGTACGGGCCGCCTGAGGCCGTTTCCGGGACGGTTTCTTGCCCGCGACCGGCAACCATCACGTGGAACGTGGTAGTTGCCGTTGACGGGTGCTACGCCGTTGTCGCTGGATGGAGACACAGCAACGCCCCGGCCGGTTCGGCCGGGGCGTTCGTCGTCTTCGTTCGGGAAGGTTCTTTGGGCTCAGGCAGAGTGAGCGCGGACCCGGAGGCCGCCGCGCCGCTTCATCAGGCGACGCTCGTCTTCGCTCATTCCGCCCCAGACGCCTGCGTCCTGACCGGAGTCGAGCGCCCACTGCAGACACTCGCTGGTCACGGAGCAGCGCTGGCAGACTGCCTTCGCCTGCTCAACCTGCAGCAACGCCGGTCCGGATGTCCCAATGGGGAAGAACAGTTCCGGGTCCTCGTCGCGGCAGAGGGCATGGTGGCGCCAGTCCGACATGGCGGCAACACTCCTTGTTTTTTTCGCGGATTGTGGTTGGTGATTCCGATTCCCTATATGCATCTCATGCACGGTTCGGCTAGGCGGAGCCTGAAGATCCGTAACATGTGTGCGGGCAACACTCAGTGTTCGTTTCGCTTGTGAATGCTTTCACGAACTCCCGCGATGTCAAGGGGTCCCAACCAAAAAAATCCAAGCCGGTGAGCAAGCTCACGAGTCTTTTGTCCGGTTTTGTGGTGGTTAGGGACCCTGGATCGCAACAGTCAGTGACCAATGTAGTACGGCTTGGTCAACGACCGAGAGGCTTTCGGGGATACGGCTGCGGTGTCCCTCTCGCGACTCTCTGCAACTTTCCCCCCTTCGGTGGTTGATCGCCGGGGGTGACTCAACACACTACGCGTAACGCCCCCGGTACGGACGCGAAATCCAACTTGTCGACCTCTCCGAGGTACTCCCCGTCGACCTGGAAAGCGATCGGTTTGGCGGCGGTCAGAGTGAACCCTGGCAGGTCGTGCAACGCGACGACGTGTTTCCCCTTCGCCTCGTGGCGGTTCGACAGGATCTGCGCGACGGTGCGGGTGGTGCCGGCGACCTGCAGCACCCGCAGACCGAGCACATCAAGACCCGTGTCGAACGAGGCGCGCGGATTCGGATTCACGGGCCGCTCGCCGATATAGGTCCACGGCGCCGTGTTCTGAACCAACATCCACGTTAGCCCGGACTGGACCGATTCGCCCGGTAGCTCGAGCGTGAGCAGCGGCACGTGCCGGTTCGTCGCGGCGAACTGGCCCATCGTGGAGCGGAAGTACAGCCACGGCGTGGAGGTCGAGCCCTTGTGCCGCGCCTGGTCGACGCGGCGCACGACCTCGGCGTCGAGGCCGAGGCCCGCGCAGAACGTGAAGTATCGATCGTCGGCCCGGCCGAGCCCGATGATCCGTTCGCGCCGGTCCCGCAGCGCCTCGAGGATCGCGCCGGTGCCCTCGGCCCAGTCGCTCGGCAGCCCCAGCGCCCGGGCGAAGACGTTGGTCGAGCCGCCAGGCACCACGGCGAGGGCGGGCCGATCCTGGGCGCGGTTCGCGGCCGGCCCGGAGTCGAAGGTCATCAGGCCATTGACGGCCTCGTTCACGGTGCCGTCGCCGCCGAGGGTGACCAGGAGGTCCAAGCCGTCGCGGGCGGCACCCCGGGCGAGGTCGGCGGCGTGGCCCCGACGCTGCGTGTAAGCGACGTCCAGGTCGACCTGGCTGCGCAGGGCACGCACCAGGATGTCCCGGCCGCGTTCGGTGGTGGTCGTGGCGTTGGGGTTGACCACCAAGAGCGCTCGCATGGGCGGCACTGTACCCGCTTCCCCGCGCGATAAGGTTGTAGCCGAAAAAGCCGGTGAAGTGTACCTCGACCAGGAAGGACGCACAGGTGAGCGGGACGGCGGCAGCCGACACGGCGCCCGAACGGAGCCCGGCGACCCTACGCTGGGCGGTCCGGCTGCTACTTCTGGAGGGGGCCGGCCTCGCCGCGCTCACGCTCCTGCTCGTGTATCTCGACCTGACGTCGACCTGGACCGCCGCCAAGATGGCGCTCTCCTTCACGGCCTACCTGGGGTTGATGGCCGTGCTGTTCATCGGCATCGGCGTCGCCCTGCACCGCCGTCAGCGCTGGGCCCGAGGCCCGGGAATCGTCACGCAGATGCTGCAGATGCCGATCGGCTGGACCATGCTGACCAACGGCCAGCCGTGGATCGGGGCCCCGCTCTTTCTGCTCGGCCTGACCGGCGCGGTGCTCCTCTTCGCCCCATCGACCCGCATCGCGCTCGGGGTGCGCTGACCCCGGGGGCGGTCGGTCACAGAACGCTCTCGTTTGCTCTACGCTCAGGTGTCGTGACGGTCGCTCCTGCCTACCAGGTCCTCGCCGAGCGCATCCGCGACGACATCATGTCCGGCCAACTGCGCCCCGGCGAGCGCCTACCGACCGAGCCGCGACTGTGCGAACAGTCGGGCCTGAGCCGCTCGACAGTCCGCGAGGCGCTGCGCCTGCTCAGCAGCCAGCACCTGATCGTCACCATGCGCGGCGTCAATGGCGGCAGCTTCGTCGCCGAGCCCGACGCCCACGTGCTCGGCGATACCCTCTCCGACGGCGTCGGCCTGCTGCTCGCCAGCGGCGCGGTGACCAGCGAAAACTTCCTGGAGATACGCCGGATGCTCGAGGTGCCGGCCGCCGGCCTCGCCGCGTCCAGGCGCAAGCCGCACCACCTGGCCGACCTTGAGCGCGCGATGTTCGACCCCGACCGCGACGACCTCGAGCGTCGCGTCGAGGCGCACTCGGCGTTCCACCTCGCGGTGGCCGCGGCGACGGGCAACCCGCTGCTGAGCCTGGTGGTGCGCCCGCTCTACAACATGCCGGACCGGCACGCGGTGGAGGCGGCGGCGCCGCCCCCGTTCTGGTGGGCGCTGGATCGCGACCACCGTGCCCTGCTGGCCGCGATCCGCGACGGCGACGTGGCGCGGGCGATGGGGCTGGCCCGCGCGCACATCGACAACGTGCGCCCGGCCGAGCGCGTCACGATCCCGTTGTGACGAGGTGCGCCGGTCAGGAGGGGCGGCGCTTCGTCAGGCGGATGCCGGCCTGATGCCCGTCGACCGTCGCCGAGACCTCGTCGGCCAGTGCGCTCAGCACCTGCCACGCGAAGGACTCGCCGGCCGGCAGGCGTTCGTCCGGTGAGCCCAGCGGCACGGTCGTGTAGACGGTCAGCGCGTCGTTCGTGACGGTGAAGCGGCACGAGAGCTCCACCGTGTCGCCCAGCTGGGGCGTGTCCGCGGCGACCGCCAGCAGCATCGCGCACGCCTCGTCGACCGCGATCCGCAGGTCTTCGATCTCGTCCAGCGTGAAGTGCAGGCGCGCGGCCAGGCCGGCCGTGGCCGTGCGCAGCACGCCCAGGTAGGCGGGCGACGCCGGCACCGCGAGCAGCACCACGTCGTCGCCGTCGGAGCCGGACCTCTTCGATACGACCTGAGTCACGCGAGAACCCCCTCGGAGGCGACTCTACGACGTCAGCGCAGCCGATGAGGCGGCGAGTTCGGCCAAGGGTGCTCCGCAGAGGCGGTACGGCACCCACTCCGACTTCGGCGCGGCACCCAGGGCCCCGTAGAACTGCCGGGCCGGGTTCCAGTCCAGCACCGCCCATTCGAGCCGCTGGTACCCGCGCTCGACGCACACCGCGGCGAGCGCCGCCACCAGCGCCTTGCCGGTCCCGGTGCCGCGGGCGGACGGGCGCACGTAGAGGTCCTCGAGGTAGATGCCGTGCACGCCCTCCCAGGTGGAGTACGTCAGGAACCACAGCGCCATGCCCACCGGTGTCCCGGTGTCCTCGGCGACGTGGCAGAACACCGCCGGCGACGGGCCGAAGAGTGCCGCGGTCAGCTGGTCGGGCGTGAGGTGGCACTCGTCGCGGGCGCGCTCGAACTCGGCGAGCTCGTACACCATGTCGACGAGGTGGGGTACGTCGGATGTGCGGGCGGGGCGGATGGTCAAGGAGCGCTCCCACAGAAAGCGTTGCCCCCACCCCGCGGCTGCGGGATGGGGGCCAGACGGGCGAACCAGGCTCAGGCCTGCTTGGTCTCCCAGAAGATCTTTGCGATCTCGTCGATCTTCGCCAGGAGCTGCTCGGCGACCGCCGGGTCGGCCGAGCCCTTCGAGCCGGAAGCGCCGGCGAGCTTGGTGGCCTCGTTGAAGAGGCCGTGCAGCTGCGGGTACTTCTCGAAGTGCGGGGGCTTGAAGTAGTCGGTCCACAACACCCACAGGTGGTGCTTGACCAGCTCGGAGCGCTGCTCCTTGATGATCAGGGCGCGGGTGCGGAATTCCGGGTTGTCGTTCGCCTGATACTTTTCAGAGATTGCCTTGACGGACTCGGCCTCGATTCGGGCCTGCGCCGGGTCGTAGACACCACACGGCAGGTCGCAGTGGGCGCTCACCACAGTGCGCGGAGTGAAAAGCCGCGACAGTCGCATCGAACCCTCCAGGTGATTTGCGATGATCCTCAGTGCTGACCCTACTCCTATCCACGTTCGGGGATTTCATGCGCCTGCCGTGGTTTACCGCACTCGTGTCGGGACCTTCCATGGTGCCGACACTGCGCTCGGGGGACCGGATTCTGGTGCGGCGCACCGGAAACGCCCGTGCGGGTGACCTCGTGGTCGCGGTCTTCCGCAGCCGGCCCGACCTGCTCGTGGTCAAACGGGTGGAACGGGTGGACGGCGACGGGTGGTGGGTCGTGGGGGACAACCCCTTCGGCAGTGATGATTCTGCGCGGTACGGCCGAGCGGACCTTGTCGGTCGTGTGACATTTCGATGGTGGCCACAACCGATGCGCTTCCGGCGGGTACCAGGCTAAGGTGATGCGGGATACGGGAGACCCCCGCCGCATTCGCAGTCTCTCTCGCGCTTTCACCCCGCGCCGCGCGTACTTCCTGTATCACAAGCCGTGGCAAAGGAGCCCTCGTGCTTACATCCGTGTCCGATCCCGTGTCTGACCCGGTCTTCGATCTGCACAGCGGCGGCAAGCTGTCGGTGCAGTCGACCGTTCCGCTGTCCACTCGCGAAGACCTCTCGATGGCCTACACGCCGGGCGTGGCCCGGGTGTGCGAGGCGATCGCCGCTGACGAATCGCTCGTCCACCAGCTCACCTGGGTCGGCAAGGCCGTCGCCGTCGTGACCGACGGGTCGGCCGTGCTCGGCCTGGGCAACATCGGCCCGCGCGCCGCGATGCCGGTGATGGAAGGCAAGGCGGTCCTTTTCAAGCAGTTCGGCGGCGTCGACGCGGTGCCGATCTGCCTTGACACCCAGGACCCCGACGAGATCGTGCGAATCGTGACCGCACTGGCGCCGTCGTTCGGCGGCATCAACCTGGAGGACATCTCCGCTCCGCGCTGCTTCGACATCGAGCGGCGGCTCGAGGAGACGCTGCCGATTCCCGTGTTCCACGACGACCAGCACGGCACCGCGATCGTGGTGCTCGCGGCGCTGCGCAACGCCGCCGCGGTGCTCGGCCGGAGCATCGGCGACATGCGCATCGTGGTGAGCGGCGCGGGCGCGGCCGGCGTCGCCGTGACCCGGATGCTCATCAACGGCGGCGCGGACGCCGGCGAGGTCATCGTGCTCGACTCGCGCGGCTGCCTGCACGCCGGGCGCACCGACCTCAACCCGGTCAAGGCCGCGCTCGCCGCCGAGACCAACGCCTGCGGTGTGACCGGCGACATCGCCTCCGCGCTGCGCGGTGCCGACGTGCTCATCGGTGTCTCGGGCGGCACGATCGGCGAGGCCGCGCTGGCCGGCATGGCACCCGACGGGGCGATCTTCGCGCTGGCCAACCCGACGCCCGAGGTGCACCCGGAGATCGCGGCGCGTTACGCCAGCGTCGTCGCGACGGGCCGCAGCGATTTTCCCAACCAGATCAACAACGTGCTGGCGTTTCCGGGCATCTTCCGCGGCGCGCTGGAATCCGGCGCGACCCGGATCAGCGACGGCATGAAGGTCGCCGCGGCGACGGCGATCGCCGAGGTGCTCGGCGCGGGTGAGCTCGCGCCGGACGCGATCGTGCCGAGCGCGCTCGACCCGCGGGTGGCCCCGGCCGTAGCGGCCGCGGTCGCGGAGGCGGCCCGGCGCGACGGCGTTACGCGTTAACGAGAGTTAAGGTCACGGATATGCGTGCCGCATTCGCAACCGCGTTCAATGATGCCGACCCGCTTTCCGTGCTCGAGATCGGCGACGCCCCGGAGCCGGCGCCCCTCGACGACTGGGCCGTGGTGGAGGTGCGCGCCAGCGCGCTCAACCACCACGACCTGTGGTCGTTGCGGGGCGTCGGCCTCCACGAGGCGCAGCTGCCGATGATCCTCGGCTGCGACGCCGCCGGGATCGGCCCGGACGGCGCCGAGGTGGTGGTATACCCGGTCATCCACACCGAGAAGGGCGACTCGTCGATCCTTTCCGAGCTGCACCCGGGCACGGTGGCCGAGCGAGTCGCCGTCCCGGCGTACAACCTCGTGCCCAAGCCCCCGGAGCTCTCCTTCGCCGAGGCGGCCTGCCTGCCCACGGCGTGGCTGACCGCCTTCCGGATGCTCACCACCAAGGGACGGCTGGCCGACGGCGGCTCCGTGCTGGTGCAGGGGGCCGGCGGCGGGGTCGCCACGGCGGCCGTGCTGCTCGGCACGGCGCTGGGCGCCCGGGTGTATGCCACGAGCCGTGACCCCGCCAAGCGCGAGCGGATCGCGGCGCTCGGGGCGCTCGCGGTCGAGCCCGGCGCCCGGCTGCCGGAGCGGGTCGACGTGGTCGTCGAGACGGTCGGCGAGGCCACGTTCGAGCACTCGATGAAGTGCGCGAAGGTGGGCGGCCGGATCGTCGTGTCGGGCGCGACCAGCGGGTATCTGCCGCGGGTGAACCTGCGCCGGATGTTCGCGCTGCAGCTGGAGATCCTGGGCACCAGCATGGGCACGCCGGAGGAGCTCGCCGACCTCATGGCGCTGCTGGCCCGCACCGGCATCCGCCCGGTGATCGACACGATCGTGCCATTCTCGGAGGTCCGCAAGGCGTTCGAGCTGCTGCACTCCGGCGACGTATTCGGAAAGGTCGTCATCGACCATTCCCGCTGAGGATTTGTTGAATACCGGAATGTCCGAAAGTCCGGCACCCTGAGGTGCCGGACTTTCGTCGGTTAGAGGTGCGAGTCCAAGTCCGCCGTGGGCGTGAACGCGGACCGGGCGGCCTGGTCGCCGTACAACTCCAGGCGCAGGAACTGCAGGGTGCTGTCGGCGACCGTCTTGAACGCCGGTGACTCCGGTTGCAGATACGGGTCGTTGTGGTTCCCGCCGGGGATGGTGAGCATCGCCTTCGCCCACGGTACGTCGTCGTACGTCGCCTTGCCGCTGGCGTAGGAGACGAGCGGATCGGCGTCTCCGTGCACAAACAACAACGCCGCGGGTGTACCGCTGAAGTCCGTGCCCACCCCGAGCCCGCTGCCGGCCAGGATGATCCCGGCCCGCAGCCGCGGATCGCGCCCGGCGGTGAAGAGCCCGACGGTCGTGATGGCCCCCGCGGAGTGTCCGGCCGCGGCCAGCCGCTTGGCGTCGATGCGCTGGCCGATCGGCCCGGCGAGCACCCGGCCGAGCACGAAGCTCGCGTCCGCCGGCTGGTTGAGCACGTCGTACACGTCCAAGCTCGGTGCGCCGCGGGTGGTGTTCGGGTAGGCCGGGGCGATCACCACGAACCCGGCCTGTGCCCAGCCCTTGAGCAGCGGCGCGAACTCTTCGGGCGTGCCGTTCAACCCGTGGCTGAACAGCACGGCGGGGTAGTGGCCGGGCCGATCCGGCGCCCAGATGAGCGTCCGCAGCGTCCTTCCCTCCCGGGTGTACGTCACCTGCTGCGACGACACCGAGAGCGGGCTGGTGGGCAGCGCCAGCGGCGGGGGAAGCTCGACCGCGGCGAGCCGGGGCATCGCCGTGCCGGTGGGGGTGGGGGCCGGGGTGACCTGGTGCGCGGGGGCCGGGCCGCCCGAGCAACCGGCCGTCAGCGCGGCGGACAGGGCGACGATGGCGATCGCGATGCGCGGGCGCATGCCACCAACGGTACGGGCGGCACGGCGGATCGCCGCTTCCCCGGAGGGCGAAATCCGATTGGGTTCCGCGCATGCCCCCACGCGGGGGAGAGTGCCACGATTTGAGACTGTTCGGTCACCGTCGGAAGTCTCGACTCGGTATTCTGTCGGCCATGCCCGATGAGCGCATCGACCCGAGTCAGAACACTCAGGCGTTTCAGGCGTGGGTGGACAAGAGCCGGAGTCAGCCGGCAGAACCGGCCAGGTCCAGGGTATTGCTCTGGGTCGGCATCGGCGCCGGTGTCGTGGTCGTCGTGCTCGCGCTGGTGCTGTCCGTGACGCTGGGGTAGATCCCCGACGACTCGAAGCGCGTGATTCCGGTGAGCGTCGCGTCGTTCGTCAGCCGCACCCGGGCCTCCTCGTCGCCATTGAGCGCCCAGTCGAGAAAGTCCAGCAGTGTGGCCACCGCCTGCGCGTGACCGCGCTCGGGGTTGTTGGTGCCGGCGCCGTGCTCGCCGCCCACGATCGTCAGGAACGCCTTGGGCCAGGGGTCCTTGCCGTACGACTCCCGCCCCTGGCTGTAGGCCACCACCGGGTCCTTGTCGCCGTGGATGAACAGCAACGGGACCGGGGTGCCCTGGTACGCCGTGGTCGGCCGCCCGGCGAAGATGACGCCCACTTTGAGCCGGTGGTCGCGGCGGCCGGTGAACAGCCAGTCGGTGGTCGTGCCGCCGCCGGAGTGCCCGATCGCGCCGAGCCGATCGGGGTCGATGCTCGCCGCGAGCGGGTTGGCCGTCCTGAGCAGCTGCGTAATGACGTACGACGCGTCGATGGCCTGGTTGGGCACGTCCGTCTTGTCGAACCTGGGCGCGTCCTTCTTCGTGAACGGGTACGCGGGTGCCGCCACGATGTATCCGGCCTCGGCCAGCAGCTTCGTCATGCCCTCCTGCGACTGCGGGTTGCTGTAGAAGCCGTGGCTCCACAGCAGCAGGGGAAACACGCCGGGCAGCGGCGTCGCGTCGGGCTGGGGGCGGCCGCGGTTCTGACGGGCGGAGCCGTGCACCGGGTACCACACGGTCGTGGGCAGCGGCCGTTCCTTACCACGCGCGAACGTGAAGTGCCGGACGCCGACCGCGTGCGGAACCGGCGGCGCGGACTCGATAGCGGTGGCGCCGGCGGGGGTGCTGGACGGGGTGCCGTTGTTGTCGGAGCCGGACGCCGCAAGGACGCCGCCCGTGATGAAGAGGGCGGCGATCAACAGCGACGCGGTTGCGGTCCGCGTGCGGCGCGCAGGCACGTCAAGAATGTAAGGGCGCGCCGTGGTAGACCGTTATCGCCCGAGCGGTGACAAACGATTGGCTTGCCGGACTACACCGGGTTGCCGGCGGATGACCCATTTGGAGGACACGGCTACCCTCGCAAGGATCGCCCGTTCGCACTACGCCGCCATCGGTTCACCGACATATCCGATTTTTCCGAATATAGAACGGTGAGACGGCCTCACCCGGATGCCGTGGGCCGCCAACGGATGGGCGGGCCGGTGCGGCACGCGTCAGTCGTCGTCCTCGTCGTCGAGGCGGGCCAGGTAGACGGCCAGGCGCTCGATCGGGGTCTCGAACTCCGGGTTGAGGTCGACGAAGTCGCGCAGGCGCTCGGCCAGCCACTCGATCGTGACCTCCTCCTCACCGCGGCGCTCGGCCAGCTCCTCGATGCCGCGATCGGTGAAGTACATGTGCGCAGGCCTCCACGGAAGAAGACGGAAGAAGCGAAGGGGGCACGGCGTCGCCGCCGTGCCCCCGGGAAAGCGGTCGCCGTCAGCGCTTCGGCAGCGCGGCCTCGATCAGGGCCTGCTGCTCGGCGTCGTGCAGCTTGGTCGAGCCGACCGCCGGGGCGGCCGCGGCGGGGCGGGAGATGCGGCGCAGGCCGACGCCGTGCAGGTGCTCGAGCAGGTTGAGCGCGATGAACGACCAGGCGCCCTGGTTCGCCGGCTCCTCCTGGACCCAGGCGAAGTCCACCGCGTTCGGGTATCGCTCCAGCGCCGCCCGCAGCTCGTCGATCGGCATCGGGTAGAGCTGCTCGACGCGGATGATCGCGGTGTCGGTGAGGCCGCGGTCGGTGCGCGCCTGGAGCAGGTCGTAGAAGAGCTTGCCCGAGCACAGCAGGACCCGCTTCACGGCGGCGGGGTCGAGCGCGGTGCCCTTGATCCCCGGGTCGCCGAGCACGGTCTGGAAAGTGCCGGTGGTGAAGTCCTCCACGCCCGACACGCACAGCCGGTGCCGCAGCAGCGACTTCGGCGTGAAGACCACCAGCGGCTTCTTCTTCGGCGACAGCGCCTGGCGGCGCAGCAGGTGGAAGTGGTTGGCCGGGGTGGTCGGCACGGCGACGCGCATGTTGTCCTCGGCGCACAGCTGCAGGTAACGCTCCAGGCGGCCCGAGGTGTGGTCCGGGCCCTGGCCCTCGTGCGAGTGCGGCAGCAGCAGGGTGACGGAGGCCAGCTGGCCCCACTTCACTTCGCCGGAGGAGATGAACTCGTCCACGATCGACTGCGCGCCGTTGACGAAGTCGCCGAACTGCGCCTCCCACATGACCAGCGCGTCCGGGTTCTCGACCGAGTACCCGTACTCGAAGCCCATCGCCGCGAACTCCGACAGCAGGGAGTCGTAGACGAAAAGCTTGGCGTTGTCGCGCACCAGGGCGGACATCGGCATGTAGTCGGCTCCGGTCTCGGCGTCGACGATCCCGGCGTGGCGCTGGACGAACGTGCCGCGGCGCGAGTCCTGGCCGGACAGCCGGACCGTGACCCCGTCGTTGACGAGCGAGCCGAAGGCGATGATCTCGCTGAAGCCCCAGTCGATGTCACCCTCGATGGCCATCTTGGCCCGCCGGTCGAGCAGCTGCTGCACGCGCTTGTGCGGCGTGAAGCCCTCGGGGAGCTTCACGTGGGCCTCGCCGATCGCCCGGAGTACCGACTCGTCGATCTTCGTTTCGACCACCGGCTCGGGCTCCGGCTTGCGCAGCCGGGTGAGCCGCGCGGCCGGCGAGGACGACGCGTCGCGGGTGGCCTTGAACACCGTCTCCAGCTGCTCGTGGTAGTCCTTGAGCAGGGCCTCGGCCTCGGTGATCGGGATGTCGCCGCGGCCGATGAGCTCCTCGGTGTAGATCTTGCGGACCGAGCGCTTCTGGTCGATGATCGCGTACATCAACGGGTTGGTCATCGACGGGTCGTCGCCCTCGTTGTGGCCGCGCCGGCGGTAGCAGACGAGGTCGATGACGACGTCCTTGTTGAACGCCTGGCGATACTCGAACGCGAGCCGCGCCACGCGCACGACGGCCTCGGGGTCGTCGCCGTTGACGTGGAAGATCGGCGCCTGGATCATCCGGGCGACGTCGGTCGAGTACAGCGAGGAGCGGGAGTACTCCGGCGCGGTGGTGAACCCGACCTGGTTGTTGACGACGACGTGGACCGTGCCGCCGGTGCGGTAGCCGCGCAGCTGCGACAGGTTCAGCGTCTCGGCGACCACGCCCTGGCCGGCGAACGCGGCGTCGCCGTGCACCAGCAGCGGCAGGACCGTGTAGCCCTCGAGCTTGAGGTCGATCCTGTCCTGCTTGGCCCGCACGATGCCTTCCAGCACCGGGTTGACCGCCTCCAGGTGCGACGGGTTGGCGACGACCGACACCGTGGTGGCGTGCTCGCCGTCCGGGTGGGTGTACTTGCCCGTCATGCCCAGGTGGTACTTCACGTCGCCGGAGCCGTGCGCCGACTTGAGGTCGAGGTGCCCCTCGAACTCGGAGAAGATCTTCTCGTAGGGCTTGCCGACGATGTTGGCCAGCACGTTGAGCCGGCCGCGGTGGGCCATGCCGATGACGACCTCGTCCAGCCCGCTCTCGGCGGAGTTCTGCAGGATCTCGTCCAGCAGCGGGATCAGCGATTCGCCGCCCTCCAGCGAGAAGCGGCGCTGGCCGACGTACTTGGTCTGCAGGAACGTCTCGAACGCCTCGGCCGCGTTGAGCCGGTTGAGGATGTGCTTCTGCTCCTCGGGGCTCGGCTTCTCATACGGCTTCTCGACCCGCTCTGCGATCCAGCGCCGCTCCTCCGGGTCCATGATGTGCATGTACTCCACGCCGACGCGGCGGCAGTAGGAGTCGCGCAGGACGCCGAGGACGGCCCGCAGCGCCATCTTCTGCTTGCCCGCGAACCCGCCGACCGGGAACACGCGGTCGAGGTCCCACAGCGTGAGCCCGTGCTCGAGCACGTCCAGGTCGGGGTGGCGGCGGATGAGGAACTCGAGCGGGTCGGTGTCCGCCATCAGGTGGCCGCGCACACGGTACGCGTGGATGAGCTCCACGACGCGGGCGGCCTTGTCGATCTGGCCCTCGGAGGTGCGGGCGACGTCGCGCACCCAGCGCACCGGCTCGTATGGGATGCGCAGCGCGGTGAAGATCTGGTCGTAGAACTCGTGCTCGCCGAGCAGCAGTTCGTGCATGACCTTGAGGAACTCGCCGGACTGAGCGCCCTGGATGATGCGGTGGTCGTAGGTGCTGGTCAGCGTGATGATCTTGCTGATGCCGAGGTCGGCGAGGGTCTCGTTGGACATGCCGGCGTAGGGCGCCGGGTATTCCATCGCACCGACGCCGATGATCGCGCCCTGGCCGGTCATGAGCCGCGGCATCGAGTGCACGGTGCCGATGCCGCCCGGGTTGGTCAGCGAGACGGTGGTGCCGGCGTAGTCGTCCATGGTGAGCTCGTTGCGCCGGGCGCGGCGCACCGTGTCCTCGTAGGCCGACCAGAACTGACGGAAGTCCATGGTGTCGGCGGCCTTGATGCTCGGCACGACCAGCGCGCGCGACCCGTCCGGCTTGGCCAGGTCGATCGCGATGCCGAGGTTGACGCGCTCGGGCTGCACCAGGGTGGGCTTGCCGTCGACCTCGGCGAAGCTGTTGTTCATCTCCGGGTGCGCGGCCAGGGCCCGGACCAGCGCGTATCCGATCAGGTGCGTGAAGCTCACCTTGCCACCCCGACCGCGGGTGAGGTGATTGTTGATCACGATCCGGTTGTCGGACAGCAGCTTGGCCGGCACGGCGCGCACGCTCGTGGCGGTCGGCACCTCCAGCGAGGCGTCCATGTTCTGCACGATGCGAGCGGCCACGCCACGCAGGGGTACGTGCTTCGCGCCGCCGGCGGGGGCGGGCGTCTCCTTGGTCGGCGCGGGCTTGGTGGCGGGGACGGCCTTCTTCTCGACCTTTTCAACCGGTCTCTCGACCGGCTTCTCAACCGGTTTCACGACCGCGGGCTTCGCGGGCGCGGGCGCGGGAGCGGGGGCCGGCTCAGCCGCGACGGCGGACGCCTGGACGACGTCCGGGGTGGGCTTGTAGTCGGCGAAGAAGTCGTGCCACGCGGAGTCCACGCTGGCCGGGTCGGCGAGGTACCGCTGGTACATGTCTTCGACGATCCACTCGTTCGGGCCAAATCCGGCCAGCGGATTCTCCTGCGAGTTGGTCGCTTGGGTCGACACGGCTCTTGATCGCCTCTTCCAAACGCGAGTTGCTAGGGGTCACGGATGTCCGGGTCCAGGCTACGCGCTGCCTAACGCGCGTTCGTCGCCGACGCCGCCGGGAGTGACCATGTAGACGACGCCGGTTTGCCCGTCCTTATAGTTGTGGCCGCCGTTCGGCGGCCACAACTGTCCTAGATCTTGCACCCCAGATCGTGGAAGTTCGATCGCCGCCGATCAGGCGACGTCGCGCTTGCGCGTGACCAATGTGCCGATCGTGCCCAGGACGACCGCGTAGCCGATGAGGATCAACGCGCCGACCCAGCGCGCCGGCAGGTGGGTGTCGCCGAGCTGGTCCGACAGCCCCCCGACCACGTGCAGGGAGGCCAACGGCGGGATGTACACCGCGGCCTGCATGACCCAGTCCTTCTTGATCAGGTACTCGTGGATCAGGGCCAGCATGGCCAGGGCCGCATAGGTGCCGACGGTGTACAGCACCGCGGCGGTGATCGTGGCCCCGATCTGGCTGCGCAGCAGCACCCCGACGCCGATGCCGAAGATCGCCCACAGCACGTACACCAGCAGGTTGAGCAGGATCGCCTGTTGCGCGGTCCAGTGGCCCAGGCTGTTGGAGTAGCCCAGGTCGGCGAAGAAGATCGCGCCGGTGACCAGGTCGATCACGGTGGCGATCAGCCAGAAGGCGACCGCCATCGCGGCCCCGGTGATCAGCTTGGCCACGATGACCTTGGTCCGCTTCGGCGTCGCCAGGAACGTCGCCGTCGCGGTCTGGTGGTAGTACTCGTTGGTGATCAGCAGGATGGCCAGCAGCATCACCAGCAGCAGCCCGAAGAACTGCCCCGACGTGTAGATGCTGGCGGCGTGCTTGGCCAGCCCGGCCGCGGTGCGGGCGGCCTGGACCCGCTCCTGCTCGGCCTGATAATTGGCCAGATACTGCGCCTTCTCCTCATCGGAGAACCCCGCCGGTGGCTCCTCGCTGAGCCAGCTGGGCATCTGCAGGTCCTGGTGCGCCTGCGCGGTGTTGATCAGCAGCGCGAGGCCGGTGAATGCCAGGGAGCAGATCAGGAAGATCCACCACATGTTGGTGGTGCGCAGCTTGATCAGCTCGCTGCGGATGAGCCGGATCATCGGATGGCCGCCCTTCCCTGGGTCAGTTCGAGGAACACGTGCTCCAGGTCGGCGCGCTCGGCGACCAGCTCGTGCAGCTCCACGCCGGCCTGCAGGGCCAGCTTGCCGACGGTGGCGGCGTCCAGGCCGGTGACCACGTGCGCGCCGTTGCCGTTGGGGCTGATCGCGCCGCCCACCCCGCGCACGGCCGTGACCAGCTCCTCGATGTTCGGCGTGCGGACCCGCACGCTGACCTGGGCCGAACCCTGCCCGATGATCTGGTCGACCGGGCCCTGGGTGACCAGCTTGCCGGCCGCGATGATGACGACGTCGTCGGCGAGGATCTCCATCTCCGACAGCAGGTGGCTGGAGACCAGCACCGTGCGCCCCTGGTGGGCCAGGCCCTGCAACAGCCCGCGCATCCAGCGGATGCCCTCGGGGTCGAGGCCGTTGGCCGGCTCGTCGAGGATCAGCACCTGCGGGTCGCCCAGCAGCGCCTGGGCGATGCCGAGGCGCTGCTTCATGCCCAGGGAGTAGCCCCGGAACTTGCGCTTGGCGGCCGGGGTGAGCCCGACCAGCTCCAGGACCTCGTCGACGCGGGCGGCCGGGAAGCCACCGGCGGCCGCGACGCAGCGCAGGTGGTTGCGCGCGGAGCGGCCCTTGTGCGCGGCGGAGGCCTCCAGGATCGCCCCGACCAGCCGCAACGGCTCGGCCACGTCGGCATACCGCTGACCGCCGATGGTCGCCGTGCCGGCGGTCGGGGTGACCAGGTTGAGCACCATGCGCAGGGTGGTGGTCTTGCCGGCGCCGTTCGGCCCGAGGAACCCGGTCACGCGGCCCGGCTCGACCGCGAACGACAAATTATCGACGGCTCTGACGTTGCGATACTGCTTCGTCAGGCCGGAGACGACGATCTGCCCGTTGGACAACGCGCCGCTCCCTCCGTTAGACAAGTTGAGCCGTCAATATGGCACGTCAGGCCGAATCCGTCGGCCCCGGCCTGCGTGTTTCAGGGGAAGATCCGGGTTTCGCTACGCCGGCGGACGGTCCGCTACCCGGATGACGTGCTTGAGGCCCGACCAGGTCTCGTCGATGGCGCACACCTTGACGTCGACCCGGCCGTTGGCCAGCGCGTATTCGCGCACGGCGGACTCGTCCAGGTCGGTGGCCAGGCCCGAGGCGCGCTTCGGCCACGCCACCCACAGCGCGCCGGCGGGCGGGGTGAGGCGGTGCAGCACCTGCCAGCGCCGGCGCAGGCGGGCCTGATCCGGGCAGAAGAGCACGATGACGTCGTACAGTCCCTGCGCGGGGCGGCGGTGCACCACCACATCCGCCGGCAGCTCACGCAGCTCGAACCCGGGCGGCGCGCCGTCGAGCAACACGCGACGCCCCGCGGTGACACCCAGCTTCTTGGGCAACGGTGTGCCTGAATATCCCGCCATGGTTGACCACGGTAACCACAGTTCACCAGCACGCCATCAGGGAAACCAGTCAGCGTCAGCCATCCGCAGGGGTCGACGCCTACACCGAAGACATGACGATTCTCGCCGTCGCCGCCGGCCCGCAAGAGCTGGGCGACTTGCAGCGCTACACCCTGCTGGTGGCCACCGACGGCGCCCAGGTCAGGGCCGCACAACGGCTTCGCCACGACGTCTTCGCCGGTGAGCTGGGCGCCACCCTGCACAGCAGCGAGCCGGGTCTGGACGCCGACCCGTTCGACGAGTACTGCGACCACCTGATCATCCGTGAGGAGCTCACCGGCGACGTCGTCGGCACCTACCGGATGCTCCCGCCGGACCGCGCCATCGCGGCCGGTGGCCTCTACGCGGACACCGAGTTCGACCTGGCCGGCCTCGCGCAGTTGCGCGGCGGGCTGGTGGAGACGGGCCGCTCCTGCGTGCACCCCGACCACCGCAGCGGCGCCGTCATCAACCTGATGTGGGCGGGCATCGCGCGGTACATGCACCTGCACGGCCACCGCTGGCTCGGCGGGTGCGCGTCGGTGCCGCTGGCCGACGGCGGCGCGACCGCCGCGGGCGTGTGGGACCTGGCGCGACGCAAGCACCTGGTGCCGTCGGCCTGGCGGGTGCGGCCGCGTAATCCCTGGACCAGCCCTCAGCACGCCGACGTCGAGCCGCCCGCCAAGGTCGACGTGCCGCCGCTGCTCAGGGGCTACCTGCGCCTGGGTGCCTGGGTGGGCGGTGCGCCGGCCCACGACCCCGACTTCGACTGCGCCGACTTTTATGTCCTGCTGTCGCTGGATCGGGTGAACCCGCGGTACATGCGCCACTTCCTCGGGCAGGGGTGAGCTCCATGGCTGTCATGGACAGCCTCTGGCTGCCCCGCTCGACGTGCGGCACCGACTGCCTGCCCGAGTCCTCGGCCCGCGTCGTGCCGCGGCTGATCATGGCGAAGCGCATCCTCTTCACCGGTGCCGTGCTCCTCTTCGCCGCCCTCTCGGTGCCGGTCCTGGCGCTGCTGCCACAGCGCCACCTGATCCGAGCCCAGCGTGGCCTGGCCCGGGCCGTGCTGGCGGCCCTCGGCGTCAGGCACTCCGCCAGTGGGCGGATCCCGCAGGCCGGAGCCCTGCTCGTGGCAAACCACGTGTCGTGGCTCGACGTCATCGTGATCCTCGCCCACGCGCCGGCCCGCCTGCTGGCCAAGCGCGAGGTACGGTCGTGGCCGCTCATCGGCCGTCTGGCCGCCACGCTGGGCACGGTCTTCGTCGACCGGTCCCGCCCGAAGAGCCTGCCGGCCACTGTCGCCGAGGTGAGCCGCAACATCGGCGCGGGCGGCGTCGTGGCGGTCTTCCCGGAGGGCACCACGTGGTGCGGCCGGATGGGCGGCGCGTTCCGCCCGGCGATGTTCCAGGCCGCTGTGGACGCGGGTGTGCCGGTGGTGTCGGTCCGCCTGACCTTCGCCCAGTCCGGCGTGGTGTCGACGGTGGCCGCGTTCATCGGCGACGAGACCCTGCTGGCCTCGATCAAGCGGGTGGTGGCGGCCCGCGACCTGTCGGTCAACCTGCGCGCCCATCCGAAGCTGCACCCGGCCCCGTGCGACCCGCACACCCACTCCCGCCGCGTCCTGGCCCGCGCCGCGACGGCCATGATCGCTGCCTGACACCCCACTCTCATCCAGCAGCCACGCCCGTGGCGCACTCGAAGTCCGGCGCAAGACGCGACTGTGCGTCGTGATGGGCAGTCGCGATGTATCGCGTCTTGCGCTACGCTCGTGAGCACGAGCGAGCGAGGAGTGCGCGATGACCGCGTCTGGCGCGATCTCGTTGTTGCGGTGGCCCGTTGACGATGAGGAAGCAGTGGAAGCATGAGCGCGGTGTTCAGCCATGGCAGGCTCCGGCTGTACCTGCTGAAGCTCCTCAACGAGGGCCCGCGCCACGGCTACGAGCTCATCCGGCTGCTGGAGAACCGGTTCCACGGCCTCTACGCGCCCTCGGCCGGCACGATCTACCCGCGCCTGCAGCGGATGGAGGCCGACGGCCTCATCACGCACACGGCGCAGGGCGGGCGCAAGGTCTACGAGATCACCGCGGCCGGCGTCGATGAGCTGCAGCGCCGGGCGCGGGAGCTCGAGTCGCTCGAGGCCGACATCAACGCCTCGCTCGCCGACCTCTCGACGCTGGCCGACGAGGTCGAGCAGGGGGTGCGCGGCTCGGTGCGCGACCTCAAGCGGGAGCTCAAGGAGGCCAGCCGCCAGGTGCGCAGCGCGCCGCCGGGGCCGGCCTCGTTCGGCTGGGGATATCCGCCCCGGCCGGGCTCGGCGAGCACCCGCCCGCCGCAGCCGCCCTCCGACGTGGTCGGCGAGTTGGAGGACAAGGCCGCGCTGCTGCTCGCCGAGGTGCGCCGGCTGGCCCGCGCCGGTCGGGCGAGCCAGGAGACGATGCGGGCCACCCTCGTGGTGTTGGACGGCGCGATCGACCAGGTGAGACGCTTGCTGCGGTAGGTGACAACGGCTGCCCAGGAATTTCCCAGGCAACCACCAGCCCTACTCCAGCGGAGGGCGGAAAGATATGCGCATGGGGGTACGAGGCGGCGTAGCACAATCCGGGGGTGCATCGTCGCCAGGCGTGGCGCAGGCTGAGGCGAGGCTGCTCGTGGTCGAGGACGACCCGAATATCCGCGAGCTCCTCTCCGCCAGCCTGCGCTTTGCCGGTTTTGCGGTTGACGTGGTGACCACCGGCAGCGAGGCGGTCACAGCGGCCCGCGAAAGCAAGCCCGACCTCGTCGTGCTCGACGTGATGTTGCCCGACCTCGACGGGTTCGAGGTCATCCGGCGACTCCGCGAGGGCGGCGTGCGGCTCCCGGTGGTCTTCCTGACCGCGCGCGACGGCACCGAGGACAAGGTCCGCGGCCTCACGCTCGGCGGCGACGACTACGTGACGAAGCCGTTCAGCCTCGAGGAGCTCACCGCCCGCATCCGCGCCGTGCTGCGCCGCACCGCGGGCGACCCGGGGCCCAACCGGCTCGTCTTCCACGACCTGGAGCTGGACGAGGAGACCCACGAGGTCAGCCGCGCCGGGCAGACGATCGCGCTGTCCCCGACGGAGTTCAAGCTCCTGCGGTATCTCATGCTCAACGCCGGCCGCGTCCTGTCCAAGGCTCAGATCCTCGACTTCGTGTGGAACTACGACTTCCGCGGCGACGACAGCATCGTCGAGTCCTACATCTCGTATCTGCGCCGTAAGGTCGACATCGCCGAGCCACGGCTGATCCACACGCTGCGCGGCGTGGGCTACGTCCTGCGCCTGCCTGTCTGACCCCGGGGCCGTCGGTGCGGTTCATCTCCGACGTACCGCTGCGCGTCAGGCTGGTCGCGGCGGTGCTCACGCTCGTCACCATGGCGCTGCTGGTCATCGGCGTCGCCAGCGCGCTCGTCATGCGCAGCTCGATGATCGACAAGGTCGACAACCAGCTGCGCACGCTCGCGGGCACAGTCGACATCAACCGGTTGCGCCAGCAGACCGAGTCGGTGGTACCGAGCAACTACTTCTTCTTCTGGCTGGCCGACAGTAACGGCACCCCGGTCCTGGCATCGGTTGGCGTCCCGGACGACGGCGCCCGCCCGCCCCTGCCCACCACCACGCAGGAGCTGCTGGACCGCCTCGGCGAGCCGTACACGGTCCGGGCGCCGGGCACCCGCGAGCGCTGGCGGGTCTTCATCACCCAGCGCGACCGCACCGTGCTCGGCGTCGCCGAAAACCTCTCGATGATCGACAACGCGGTGGACGAACTCGTCGCCGCGGAGCTGTTCATCGGCGCGGGCGTGCTGGTCGTCATCGCCGCCGTCGGCGTGACCATCGTGCGGACCAGCCTGCAGCCGCTGCGCGAGATCGAGCGCACCGCCGCGGCCATCGCCGCCGGCGATCTGACCAAGCGCGTGCCCGAGAGCCCACCCGAGACCGAGATGGGCCACCTGGCCGCCGCGCTCAATACGATGCTCGGCCAGATCGAGGGGGCGTTCCGCATCCGCGAGGCATCCGAGGACCGGATGCGCCAGTTCATCGCGGATGCCTCCCACGAGCTGCGCACGCCCCTCACCACGATCCGGGGATTCGCCGAGCTGTACCGCCAGGGCGCCGCCCGCCAGCCCGAGGAGACCGCCGCGCTGCTGCGCCGCATCGAGGACGAGGCCTCCCGGATGGGGCTGCTCGTCGAGGACCTGCTGCTGCTCGCCCGGCTGGACCAGGAGCGCCCGCTCAGCCTGGCCGACATGGACCTGCGCGTGATCGCCAGCGACGCCGTCGCCGCGGCCCGCGCGGTCGCGCCCGACCGGGAGGTCGCCCTCGACCTCGAGCGCGACGAGCCGATCGAGGTCAACGGCGACGAGGCCCGACTGCGGCAGGTGGTCGGCAACCTGATGACCAACGCGCTCACCCACACCCCGGCCGGGACGCCGGTCGAGCTGCGGCTGCGTCGTGACGGCAGCGATGCCCTGATCGAGGTCTGCGACCACGGGCCGGGCCTGACCGACGACCAGGCGGCCCGGGTCTTCGAGCGGTTCTACCGCGTCGACAAGGCGCGCACCCGGCGCCAGGCCGGCGGCGCCCACAGCGGCAGCGGGCTGGGCCTGGCGATCGTCGCCGCGCTGGTCGCCGTGCACAGTGGCACCGTTTCGGTCTTCGTCACGCCCGGTGGTGGGGCCACCTTCCAGGTTCGCCTTCCCCTCACAGCCCCTTCCCAGGCCGCTCCCGGTAGCCCGCAAGCTGCCGTCGGCAAGCTCAAATCATGAGCGAACAGCAGGGATGGGCGCCGAGGCCGGCCGAGGAACCGCACCAGCACACGTCGTCGAACCAGGTGCCCCCGTATGTGCCGCACATGCAACACCCGCCGCAGTGGTACCCGCCGTCCTCGCCCTACGTGACGCCCGTCACCGCGGTTCCGGCGCCGCTCGGCGGCCGCCGCCGGCTCGGCAAGGGCATCGCCGCCGCGGTGGCCGCCGTCGCACTCTGCGTCGCCTCGGCCGTCGGTGGCGGGGTCGCGGCTCTGCAACTGCGCCCGGCCGCGGGCAGCAACACGGTCATCAGCGCGCAGAACTCCAGCTCGCAGTCGTCCGGCTCGGCCAACCTCGCCAACGTCGCCGCCCAGGTCCTGCCGAGCGTCGTGTCGATCAACACCGGCTCGGCCGTCGGCTCCGGGGTGATCATCACCCAGAGTGGCGCGATCCTGACGAACAACCACGTCGTCGCGACCGCCCGCGGCGACACGGTGCAGGTCAGCTTCTCCGACGGCAAGTCCGCGACGGCGCAGATCGTCGGCACCGATGAGGCCACGGACCTCGCCGTCATCAAGATCACCGGCGGCGGTAGCTACCCGCCGCTGGCCTTCGCCGACAGCTCCACCGTCCACGTCGGCGACACCGTCCTCGCCGTCGGCAGCCCGCTGGGCCTGAACAGCTCGGTGACGTCGGGCATCGTCAGCGCCCTCAACCGCACGATCGACGAGGGCGAGGACAGCCGCGCCGCCGCCACGAAGATCCCGGGCGCCATCCAGACCGACGCCGCGATCAACCCGGGCAACTCGGGCGGTGCGCTGGTCAACACCGCCGGTCAGCTGATCGGCATCAACACCGCGATCGCCACGTCGGGCGCGACGGCCGGCAGCATCGGCGTGGGCTTCGCGATCTCGAGCAACACCGCGAAGGCCACGGCGGAGCAACTGCTGGGCTGACCCTCGGCGTTCGCGAGGGTGGTCCCCTTCCCGAGGGAGGCGGCGCGCCTGGCGGGGTGCGCCGCCTTTCCTTGCCCGCGACGGGTCTGCTGACGCGTTCGAGGGAGCACCGCACCGCGCGGCGTTTCAGTCGGCCCAGCCGAAGGAGCGCTCCACGGCCCGCAGCCACAGGGCGTGGCCCCGATCGCGGGCCTCGGTGGTCATCGCAGGCTCCCAGCGGCGGTCCACGTGCCACTTCCCGCGCAGCGCTTCCGTGTCCGGCCAGAAACCGACCGCCAGGCCGGCGGCGTACGCCGCGCCCAGCGCCGTCGTCTCGGCGACCGTCGGGCGGACCACCGGCACGTCGAGCACGTCGGCCTGGAAGCCCATGAGGAGATCGCTCGCGGTCATGCCGCCGTCGACCTTGAGGGTCTCCAGCGGTACCGCCGATTCGGCCATCATGGCGTCGACCACGTCCTTGACCTGCCACGCGGTCGCCTCCAGCGCCGCGCGGGCGATGTGGCCCTTGGTGACGTACCCGGTCAGGCCGGTGATGACGCCGCGGGCGTCCGGGCGCCAGTGCGGCGCGAACAGGCCCGCGAACGCCGGGACGATGTAGCAGCCGCCGTTGTCCTCGACGGTCGCGGCGAGGTCGTTGATCTCCGGGGCGGAGCCGATGAGGCCGAGGTTGTCGCGCAGCCACTGCACGAGCGAGCCGGTGATCGCGATGGAGCCCTCCAGGGCGTACACCGGATCCGCCGCGCCGATGCGGTAACCGACCGTGGTGAGCAGCCCGCGCTCGCTGGACACGGGGCGGGCGCCGGTGTTGAGCAGGAGGAAGGATCCGGTGCCGTACGTGCACTTGGCCTCGCCGGGTGCGAAGCACGCCTGACCGAAGAGGGCCGCCTGCTGGTCGCCGAGGGCGCTGGCCACGGGCACGCCGTGCAGCATGGTCCTCGCCTCGCCGTAGACGTAGGACGAGGAGCCGATCTCGGGCAGCATCACCCGCGGGATGCCGAACGCGGCGAGCAACTCGTCGTCCCAGTCCAGCGTGGTCAGGTTCATGAGCATCGTGCGGCTGGCGTTGGTGACGTCGGTGACGTGGCGGCCGGTCAGCTTCTCGATGAGCCAGGTGTCCACGGTGCCGAAGCGGATCTCGCCGGCCTCGGCACGCTCGCGCAGGCCGGGGACGTTGTCCAGCAGCCAGACGATCTTCGGGGCGGCGAAGTACGTCGCGAGCGGCAGGCCGCAGCGGTCGCGGAAGCGGTCTGGGCCGGCGTCACCGGCCAGGGCCCGGATGAGCGCGTCGGTCCGCGTGTCCTGCCAGACGATGGCGGGGTGCACCGGCTCGCCGGTGCGGGCATCCCACAGGATCGTGGTCTCGCGCTGATTGGTGATGCCGATCGCGGCGACGTCGGCGCGGGACAGGCCGGCCTGGTCCAGCGCGCGGGTCGACACCGCCTGGACGTTGTGCCAGATCTCGATCGGGTCGTGCTCGACCCAGCCTGGGCGGGGGAAGCTCTGACGGTGTTCGCGCTGGTCAAGCGCCACGATGGCGCCGTCGGCGTCGAACACGATCGCGCGGGTGGAGGTCGTGCCCTGGTCGATGGCGAGGATGTACACGCTGCCATCTTCGCCGAAGCACTGTCACGTTCGGGACGCAATCTTTCGGCACGGCGGAAACGCGCTTAGAGTCCGTGGCCGAAACAGTGCCCGAACAGGAGCGACCGTGGCCGTCATTGAGACGCGCATCAGTGTCTGGGAGGCCCTTGCCGGGCGTGCCCCGGGTGTACCGCTCGGCCCCGCCGACACCGGGTTGTGGCATGCGGTGTCGGACCGGCTCAACCCGGCCCGCGCGCGACCCGTCCTGCGGGAGGGCGTCGAGGCGGTCACGCTGACGTCGGCCCGCGGCGTCGAATACGTGATGCTCCGCTCGCCGGACCGCGGCGAGTCGAGCTACCTGCGGCTCACGCCGGAGGAGTTCAAGCTCGCGCAGTCCATGGACGGCAGCCGCACCGTGGCGCGGCTCGTCGCCGAGTTCGCCCGCATCTCCGGCCGGCTCGCCCCTGACCAGGTGACCCGGATCGTCGCCGACCTGGCCGGCAACCGCATGCTCGACGAGCTGCCCGTCGACGCCTTCCACCGCCTGCGGCGGGTGCACCGCCGGCCGTGGCCGATCCGGCTGGGCAAGGGGCTGCTCGCGACCGCGCAGGGGCGCCGGGTGGTGCTCGCGAAGGTCGACCCCGTCGTCACGTTCCTCTACAAGGCGGGCGGCCGGCTGTTCTTCACCCGGGTGTTCGCGGTGCTCGCCGGCCTCGTCGCGCTGGCCGGGCTGGGCGTGTTCGTGTGGAACTGGTTCCGCGCCGACCAGTCCGTGTTCCTCACCAACGACTCGTACTTCACCGGCGCCCTGGTCCTGCTCGGACTCAACGTCTTCGCGCTGGCCTGCCACGAGCTCGGGCACGCGCTGGGCGCCAAACATGCCGGGCGGCGCGTGCCCGTGGCGGGCTTCCTGGTGTACTTCGGGATCCCCTCGGTCTTCGTCGACACCACCGACGTGTGGATGGCCGGCCGCCGAGCCCGCATCGTCACCACCGTCGCCGGCCCGGCCACCGGCCTGATCCTCGCCGGCACCTGCCAGATCGTGGGCGTGTTCTTTCCCGAGCTGGAGCCGTGGACGTTCAAGCTGGCCTTCGCGTGGTACCTCAACGCGCTGTTCAACCTGAACCCGTTCATGGCACTCGACGGGTACTACCTGCTGATGGACTGGCTCGAGGTGCCCAACCTGCGGGCCCGCGGGCTCGCCTGGGTGATCGCCCGGCTGCGCCGCCGCCCGCCGCGCTTCAGCGAGCTCGACCGTGAGGGGCGGCTCGTCGCGCTGTACGGCATGCTCGCCGTCATCTGGATCGCCGTCTCGATCAACATCGTCTACCGCGTGTACACCGACCGCGTCGCCGGCGTCGTCACCGGCCTCTGGAACGCCGGGTGGCTCGCCCGGGCGCTGCTGTTCGTGATCTGCGCGGCGCTGCTCGCGCCCGTGGTGTACCTCTTCCTCGGCTGGCTGCGCCGGCGCGGACGGCGCCTGCGCGACCGCCTCGGCGAGCGCAAGCTCGTGCGCGACCAGCCGCGCCGGTTCGCCGCGCTGACCGCGTCCGCGCTGTCCAGCCTGCCGCCCGAGGCCCTCGCGAAGCTCGCCGAGCAGGCCCGCTGGGTGCACCCGCGCACGGGCGAGCAGGTCGTGTTCGCCGGTGCCGCGCAGCCGTCGGTGTTCGTCGTCGTCGACGGCGCGCTGGAGGCCCGCCGGCCCGGCGACCCGACCGGAAGCGTCCGCGAGCGCGTCGGCCGCGGCGGCGTCGTCGGCCTGGCCAACGCGCTGACCGGCGCCCCGGCCGCGCTCGGCTGGATGACGGCCGGCACGACCCTGCTGTCCATCCCGTCCTCGGCGGTCGCCTCCGCCGTCGGCCCGCTGCCCGGCCCGCCGCCGGTCGAGTGGGCCGAACTGGAGCAGCTCATCGGGGAGACGCCCGCGCTGAGCAGCCTCGGCCCCGACGACCGGCTGGGCCTGCTCACCCGCGCCCGCCCCATGCACCTCGGCCCCGGTCAGCCGGTCGTGCTGCGCACCGGCGACGACGCGCTCGTCGTCGAGTCGGGCAGCCTACAACTGCCCGAGGGCGTCGAGCTGCACCGCGGGGCGATGATCGGCCCCTTCGGCGAGGGCTCGCCCGGCCAGGTCGCCACCGCCCGCACGCCGGCCCGCGCCTGGCTGCTGCCCGCGGTCGCCGGCCTGCCGCTCCTGCTCGGCCGCCAGGCCAGCACGACCCCCGGCGGCGGCCGCCGCCCGATGTCGGGCGCGCACCCGGCGTCGAACTACCCGCCGCTCGCCGCGCCGCCCGGCCCGCCGCCCCCCGCCGACGACGGCATGGACCGCGGCTTCGAGCGCAAGCTGTGGTGGCTGCTGGTCCTGCTGCTGCTGTTCGCGCTGTTCCTGACCGGCGCCAACCTGTTCGCCGGCCCGGTGTGGGCCGAGATGCCGACCGACAGCGCCCTGGTCACCGTCACGCGCGGCGGCGCGACCGTCCGGGTCAACGGCGTCGAGCGCGCCATGACACGCGATGCCAAGGTGTACGTCCAGCACGGCGACTCCGTCCGCGTCGACGCCCGGTCGACCGCGACCCTGACCTTCCGCGGCGGCAGCGCGACGGTCCTCTGCGCCGGCGCCGACGTGCGGGTCGGTGACCTGTTCAGCGGCCAGCAGACGCCGATCGAGCCGGCCGCCGCCCTGACCCTCGACGGGGGCCGCCTGCTGGTCGACACGACGAGCACGACGACCGCCTTCAAGCCGCTGCGTCTCACGATCGGCACCGTCACGAACGAGGGCGCGGCGCGCTTCGCCCTGTCGGCCGGTAACGACCCGGAGGTCGGCCGCGGCGTGGTCAAGCTGGACGGCACGGTCGTCGCGCCGTCCAACCAGACCGACCTGAGCTGCGGCGACGGCGTGGCCCTGCCGAAGCCCGCCGGCACCCCGACGGTGACCCCGTCCCCGGCCGACACCCCGTCGGAGTCCCCGAGCCCGAGCGACTCCCCGTCCGAGTCGGCCTCCGCCTCGCCGTCGGCCTCGGACTCCGAGACGCCCGAGGCCACCCCGACGAAGACGACGAAGGCTCCGACCCCGACGAAGACCACCGTGGGCCCGACGCAGACCACGGGCGCCCCGCCGACCACGACCCCTGTGACCACCGCGCCGCCGAAGGACACCACCGTCCCCGTGGTCCGCTTCCCGACCCCGAACCCGAACACCATTTATCCGACGGGCTGCAAATACGGTGCTCCCGGCCCCACCTCAACGACCATCACGGTTACCGCCGTGGACTCGTTCGACGCGTCGTCGTCGCTCACCGTGACGGTGACCAGCAACGTCAAGGGTTCGGTGTCGATCAAGTTTGCGAAGGGGAACACGTTCTCCGGTTCCTTCGGCAACGTGGCGCTGGGCGGTAACCAAGACATCACGTTGACCGCACAGGCAGTCGATCCCGCTGGCAACCGTTCCAGACCCGTCTCCACCACCCTTCATTACAACTCACTTTGCAATATCGGCTAAGGAGTCAGAAGTTGCTTTGTTGGTTCTGTGCCAAGGCGGCGCGGGGGTCGTGCCGGTTCTGCGGCCGTGGGCTGTGTGAGGACCACGCGAAGTTCGGCCCCTACCTGCTGGAGGTGCACCGTTCGCAGAGCCGCGACAGGGCCGAGGGGCTCGTCGTGGAGGATGCGGTGCAGTGCGGGACCTGCCGGCCGCGGCCGCAGCCGATTCCGATGCCTGAGCTCGACTGACCGGTCACTCAACAAGGGGGAAGTAGGATGTCAGACTTTGACGAGGTGCTGGAGCGCCTGCTCAGCGACCAGGCCTTCAAGGCGCGGCTGGCGGCGGACCCCGCGGGGGCTCTGGCCGAATACCGGCTGACCCCCGACGAACTGGACGTCCTGCGGTCCCAGGTCGGCGACGCGGGCGGGCAGACCCACGTCGAGCAGCGCACCAGCAAGGCCAGCATGTTCGGGGTGTTCTCCTCGATCGGCTCGGGCCTGGGCGACGTGCTGCACGGCCATGGCGTGAGCGCGCACGGGCTCGCCGGCCACGCGCCGGGTGGTGGGGGCGCCGCGGTGGGGCATCACATGCACGATCTCGTCGAGCAGCAGCACGCGGCGGTCGAGCCGGCCGATCACGGCTCGGGGTCGATCGGGGGGCAGCTGCAGGACATCGCACATGGCGGCCGGCACGCGTCGGCGGGCTTCGAAGAGGTGCACACGGAGAGCCGCGTCGAGTCGCACACCGAGTATCACAGCGAGGTGCGCTCGTCGGGCACGGTGTACCAGTCGAGCACGTACGCGGCCGGCACCGGAGGCACCCCGCACGAGCCGTCGGGCGGTAAGGGCGTGGCCGCTGGGCTCGCCGGACTGGGGGCCGAGGGCGGTCCGGCTGGCCCGGGTGGCGGCGTGGCGGGAGGTCTGGCCGGGCTGGGGGCCGAGGGCGGTCAGGCTGGTCCGGGGGGCGGCGTGGCGGGAGGTCTGGCCGGGGGGCTGGCCGGGCTCGGGGAGCACGCGGCGCCGGGCGGCCACGGCGGCATCGGCGCGGGGCTGGGTGCCATCGGGCAGCACGACGGCGGGCAGGCCGGGCTGGGTCAGGCCGGGTTGGGGCAGGCCGGAGCGGCGGGTCACGACGCCGGGATCGGCGCGGGCCTCGCGGGGTTCGCGCAGCACGCCGGACACGCACAGGTGCCCGGCGCGGCGCCGACCGACGGCTACCACACGCGCGTGGACTGGGACGGCGACGGGCGCTGGGACCAGCACACATACGTCAACCGCGCCGACGGCGGCGTCGACATCGTGGTGGACACGGACGGCGACGGACGCCCCGAGTTCGTCGGTCACGACACCGACCGGGACGGCTTGATCAACTCCTCCGAGATCGACACCAACCACGACGGGGTCATGGACGCCCGCTATGAGGATGTCAACGGCGACGGCTGGCTCGACCGGCGGACGCGATAGCCGTTTCGAGGTGAGTGGCACGTATCGGGGATCAGGGCGCTCGGATCGGCACCTACCGTTCTAGACGTACCTCATGAGAGGGACCTGAAGGAACCGGGAGCAGGTTATGAGCGACTTTGACCTCGACTGGGGCATGGAGCACGATCTCCACGTCGACCACGACGGCGGAGTCGAGCATGTCCTTGCCGACGACCACCACTACGACCAGCACGATTTCTCGGACGGCGGCCACGACGCCACGCACGCGCACGACCTTGGCGACGTAGCGGAGGCCGACCAGCACGAGGAGCCCCTGCGGCTCGACGAGCAGGAGCTGGACGTCCCGGAGTGGCAGCTCGACACGGAGTTCCTGGACGGCCACTACGACCTGGTCGGCGCCGACCCGGGCGAGAGCGACATGTGGTCGCAGTTCATGTCGGACATGCACGAGGAAGTCAACCCATACGCGGCGCACTAGCCGCCTCGCATGAAGCCCGCTGGCAGGTGCGCTCCGGAGCGCATCTGTCAGCGGGGTGGCGTGGTCAGAGCTTGATGGCGGAGGCCGGGCCGGGACTCGCGTAGTACCAGCCCTGAGCCGTGTCGCAGCCCAGCTCCTGCAGCCGCGTCGCCTGCTCCGCGGTCTCCACGCCCTCCGCCGTCACGCTGAGCTTCAGCGTGTGCGCCAGGCCGATGACCGCCGCCACGATCTCCTGGTCGACCGGGTCCGGGCGCTCCGGGGGGCGCAGACCCGCCACGAACGAGCCGGCCAGCTTCAGGCTGTGGACAGGCAGATTGCGCAGGTACGCGAAGTTCGAGTACCCGGTGCCGAAGTCGTCGATGGCGATGCGCGGGCCCAGCGCGGCCAGGGCGTTCAGCGCCTCGATCGGATCGCCGCCCGTGCCCATGACGGCGCTCTCCGTGAGCTCCAGCTGCAGGCCCGACGGCGGCAGGCCGGTCTGTTCGAGGATCGCGCGCACATCGCGGACGATGGTGCGGTCCCGCATCTGCCGTACCGCCAGATTCACGCTCATGATGGGCGCCCGATCCTGGACCGCGCGCCGCCACTCGGCCGCCTGCCGGCACGCCTCGTGCAGCACCCAGCGGCCCAGCGGCACGATGAGCCCGGTCTCCTCCGCCATGCCGATGAACGAGTCCGGGCGGAGCACGCCGAAGCGCGGGTGCCGCCACCGGACCAGGGCCTCGACGCCGGTGGTGACTCCGTCGCTGAGGCGGACCAGCGGCTGGTAGTCGACGAAGAACTCCCCCCGCTCGAGCGCGGCCGGCATGCTCGCCGACAGCTCGTAGCGGGTCACCTCGCGCGCGTGCCGGTCGGCGTCGAAGAGGGCCAGGCGGTTGCGGCCGTCGGCCTTGGCCCAGTAGAGCGTGGTGTCCGCGGCCTTCATGAGCTCGGCGGTGCTGGTGCCGAGCACCGGCTGCTCGACCACCCCGATGCTGGCCGAGATGCTGATCTCGTGCCCGTCGACGTGGACCGGCGCCCGGACGGTGCTGAGCGCCTTCTCGGCGACCGCGACCACGTCCTCGATGCCACCGCACTGCTCGACGAGCACCACGAACTCGTCGCCGCCCATGCGCGCGACCAGCTGCCGGTCGCCGCTGATCGAGCGGTCCAGGCGGCGGGCCACGGTCCGCAGGAGCTGGTCGCCGACGTCGTGGCCGAGCGTGTCGTTGATGACCTTGAAGCCGTCGACGTCGAGGTAGCACACGCCGACCCGGGCGGCGTCGCCCTCGGCGGCGGTGTCGAGTAGCTCGTTGAGCCGATCGAAGAACAGCGTGCGGTTGGGCAGCTCGGTCAGCGGATCATGCAGCGCCTGGTGGCGCAGGCGCTCCTGTAGCAGGTGCCGCTCGGTGATGTCCTCGACCATGGAGACCAGCCAGCGCGGGCGGCCGTCCTCGTCCCGGATGATCGAGGCGACCAGGTCGGTCCAGACCCGGTGGCCGTCCTTGCGGGCGTAGGGCTTCTCGATGCGGAACTGGTCGCGCCCGCCCTCTATCAGCTCCGCGAACATCGCGCTGGCGCTGGGCGGGTCCTCCGGCAGCACGAAGTCCTCGAAGGCCATGGAGCGCAGCTCGTCGGCGGTGTACCCGAGCATGTCGCACAGCGCCTGGTTGACCTCGACGACCTGGCCGTCGACGGTGCTCACGCTCATCCCGATCGCGGCACCGGCGAAGATCGCCTGAAACCGCGCCTCGCTGACCCGGCGCCCCTCCTCGGCGCGGGCGCGGGCCCACAGCGCCGCGGTGCGGATCTCCTCCTGCTCTTCGAGCACCCGATCGCGCAGCGCGAGCGCGTAGCCCGAGGCCAGCGCCCCCTGGACCCGCGCGACCCGCTTGACGGGGGCGTTGCCGAACTGCTCGGCGAGCACCGCGAGGGTGCGCTCCAGCGTGGTGGGCTCGGTGAAGTGCGCGGCGACCAGCGTCGAGCCGATCTCGCGCACGTCGGCGGGGTCGAAGACCTCGGCGGTCAGCGCGTGGATGAGCCGGGTGGCGAGGCTGGTCAGGAAGTCCTGGACCTCAAGGCCGTTCATCGACACGTAACTGGTCCCGGCGATGGCCAGTGACCAGGCGCGCGCCAGGCGTTCGGCGGCGCGATGAGGGCGGTCCCACGACGTCGGCGTGGGGCTGGTGGCGGTCATGATCGGTGGGCGCTAATCCTTGCGCGCGACGACCGCGCTGCCGATCGCGTTGCCGTCGGCCGGTGGCTCCTCGTCGCCGTCCGGGCGCCACGCGTGCGGGGCCACGACGCCGGGCTCGAGCAGGGTCAGGTCGCCCAGCAGCGCCGCGACCTGCTCCTTCGAGCGCAGGATCAGCGGGGTGGGGGACTTGCGGTACATCTGGTAGGCGTCTTCCTCGGCCGGGGTGAGCGGCCGGTCGAGGCCGGTGTGCGACAGCACGATGTGGCTGCCCGGCGCCCCGGCGGCGGCGTATCCGGCGACGATGTCGGCGGGGCGCAGCTCGTCGGGCACGAAGTGCAGCACGGCGACGAGCAGGAAGGCGACCGGCCGGGAGAAGTCGATCAGGTCCTGCACCTGCGGCTTCGCCAGCACGCCGGCCGGGTCGCGCAGGTCGCCGGAGACGACGGCGGTGCCGGGCGTGTCGGCGAGGATGGCCCGGCTGTGCGCGACGGCGACCGGGTCGTGATCGACGTAGGCGACGCAGGCGTCGCCGATCCCGGCGTCGGCGATCACCTCGTGCACGTTGCCGACGGTCGGGATGCCGGAGCCGAGATCGATGAACTGCCGGATGCCCTGGCGGGAAAGCTCACGGACCGCGCGGCGCAGGAACGCGCGGTTGCTGCGGGCGAGCGCGGCGACGGCCGGCATCACGCTGAGCACCTGCTCGCCGAACACGCGATCGGCGGCGAAGTTGTGTGAGCCGCCGAGGTAGTAGTCATAGACGCGGGCCACGCTCGGCCGGTCGAGGTCGACTTCTGCCGGGGCCCAGCTGGGACGGTCCACAGATCAACACTCCTCGACCTAGTCGGCTACCGGCGCTGCCGAGCATACGTGTGGGCGGGCGGTGAGAAAACCCAGGCCGCCCGCCCACGCCGCATGAGCTCAGGCGACCTTCGTGTAGCGGTCCGCGGTGCCCGGCGCGATGGGGCCGGTCCCGAGGTGGGCGGTCAGGGCGTCGACGTCGAAGCCCGGCGCTGTGACCCGGCCGGTCCCCTTCGCGAGGTTCAGGAAGCCGTCACCGCCGTTGGCGAGGAAGTCGTTCGTGGTCACCAGGTAGGTGGCCGCCGGGTCGAGGGCGACGCCGTTGAGCTTGATGTCGCTGACCTTGGACCCGACCGGCGCCGAGGCGCTGTAGGTGTACGTGAAGCCGGCCGAGACCTGCAGCATGCGCTGCACGGTCTGGCCCTGGAAGCCCACGAACTGCTGCTCCAGGACGTCCTTGAGCTGCGCGCCGGTGAACGACTGCGTGACGATCAGGTTGTTGAACGGCTGGACGGTGAACGCCTCGCCGTACGTGACCTGGCCCGGCGCCTCGCCGCCAGGAGAGTTGGCGTACGTCAGCGACGCCCGGATGCCGCCCGGGTTCATGAACGCGATCTGCGCGCCGGTCGACTTGGTGTACGCGAGCTGCGCGTCGGCGATCACGTCGCCCAGCGGGGACTCGCCGGCGGCCGACGCGGTGGTGGTGATGTCGGCCGTGATGCTGCCGATGACCTTGTTGGCCAGCGGGGCGACCGCGACGCGGTACTTGTCGGCGATCTTCTTGACCTTCGGGTCGACCAGGGCGGGGTTGCGCACCGGGTTGCCGGTGGCGTCCTTCTGGTAGGTCCCGTCGGGGTTCTTCACGCCGTTGGCGACGATCACGTTGGTGGCCGACGCGTCGACGAACTTGCGCGTCTTCTTGTCCAGCGTGACGCGGATGTCGGTCACCAGGGTGCCGGCCGAGCCCGCGCTGGTCACGAGCGAGCTGGCGCCCGAGGAGTTGGGCAGCTCGCAGGTGTAGAAGCGGTGCGTGTGACCGGAGACCACGACGCCGTACGCGGGGTCGAGGCCCTTGACGATGTCGGTGATCGGCCCGGCGAAGTTGGCGCAGCCCGACGGGTCCAGCGGCGCGGGCGGGCTGCTCTGCAAGCCGCCCTCGTGGATCACCAGCACCATGGACTTGATGCCGAGCCAGTTGAGGATCTTCGCGTACTTGTTGGCCGTCTCGACCTCGTCGTGGAACTCGACGTTCTTGATGCCGGCCGGGTTGACGATGCCCGGAGTGGCCTCGAGCGTCATGCCGACGTAGGCGACCGGCACGTTCTCGTAGAAGCGGATCGTGAACGGCAGCAGGATCGGCAGGCCGTTCGACTTGTTCGTCACGTTGGCGGCGAGGTAGGGGAACTTCGCCCCGGAGAACCCGTCGCCGTCCTGACAGCCGTCGATCGGGTGGCAGCCGCCGTTCTGCATGCGGTAGAGCTCGGTCACGCCCTCGTCGAACTCGTGGTTGCCGACCGCGGCGAGGCCGACGCCCATCGCGTTGAGGACCTCGATCGCCGGCTCGTCGTGGAACGCGGCGCTCACCAGCGGCGAGGCGCCGATGTTGTCGCCGGCGACGACCGTGTCGCTGCCGTGCACGCCCGAATTCTTCGCGGCGGTGCGCAACTGGGTGAGATACGTGCTGAGGTACTCGGAGCCGCCCGCGGGCACGCCGTTGACGAGACCGCCACTGCCGGTCGGCGGGTCGATGTTGCCGTGGAAATCGTTGAAGCCGAGCAGTTGTGCGGTGGTGGTCGGCCCGGTCTTCTGGGTGAATGCCACCTTGGCCGGGCTGAGCGGCGTCCACCGGTCGGTCCCGGGGGCGGAGCCACCCTTGGCCAACGGCAGCAGTGCGACAACGGCAACGGCGAGCGCGGGCACCGCGAGATGCTGCGCGATACGCCAGCCGCGGGCGCGGGGCTGAGCCATGATCTCTCCTTTTGGGGGGGACACATGCGTCGGTCGTCATCCTTCCGAAGGCATCGATCGCGCGCGAGCAGGACTTGGGGTCGGGTTGGTGTCCTACGGGTTAAGGAGAGGGTTCATCGCAACGGCCCTTCGCGAACTGGCGGCGCACGCCGGGAGGTCCGTAAGTGTCGGCCAGGCCGCGCAGCTGTCCACTGTGGACGCAGCGGCCGGGGCGCCTGAGCCCGTGCGAATTTCGTCCTGGGCGGATCCGCTGCGCGCGAAACAGGCTGTGCCGGCTCCCGGCGAGCGCGAACATCGGGCGATGAAGATGCTCGTACTCGGTGGAACCGTGTTCCTGGGGCGCGCGGTGGCGCGCCAAGCACTCGCCCGTGGCCACGACGTCGTCTGCGCCGCCCGGGGCGAGTCGGGTGAACCGGTTGAAGGCGCTCGTTTCGTCCGGGTGGATCGGGACGATCCCGGCGGACTGGCCGCCGTGGCCGGCGAGTTCGACGCGGTCGTCGACGTCGCCCGGCACCCGCACCACGTCCGGCACGCGGTCGACGCGCTCGCCGGCCGCGCCGGGCACTACACGTTCGTGTCCAGCGGATCGGCGTACGCCGACACCGCCACCCCGCACCAGGTCGCCCCGTCCGCGCCGCTGCTGCCGCCCGACTACGACGCCGACCCGCGTGCCAGCGCCGAGTCGTACGGGCGGTGCAAGGTCGCCTGCGAGCGGCTCGCCGTCGGTGGCTTCGGCGCCGGCCGGACGTTCGTCCTGCGCGCCGGGATGATCGTCGGGCCGGAGGACCCGAGCGGCCGGTTCGAGTACTGGGTGCGCCGGGCGGCCAGGGGCGGCGAGGTGCTCGCGCCGGGCGGCCCGGACGATGCGGTCCAGCTCGTCGACGTGCGCGACCTGGCCGACTGGATCCTGGCCGCCGCCGGCTCCGGGCTGGCCGGCGCGTTCGACGGCATCGGCGCGCCCATGACCAGGCGGGAGTTCCACCGGGGGCTCGCCGAGGGCGCCGGGGCCCCGCAGGCGCCCACCTGGGTCACCCAGGAGTTCCTGCTCGAGCACGGGGTGGAGCCGTGGGGCGGGCCGCGGTCGCTGCCCTTCTGGCTGCCTCTTCCGCAGTACGCCGGGTTCATGGACCGCGACGTGACCGCCTCGATCGCCGCCGGCCTGCGCACCCGGCCCCTGGCGGAGACCGTCCGGGACACCCTTGGCGCAATTCGTGACAGATCACACATCGATACGCGCAACGGGCTGGGTATTGACGAAGAGGCCGAGTTGTTGCAGGAATGGATCGCCGGGTAGTGGATGGTGGTGCGCTTGCGCGAAAGGCTGTCGCAGGGCCGACAGCTGCCGATGAAGAACCGTGCCCGAGCTGCGCCGGGCGCTCCCAGCACGGGCGTTCCCAGGGAACTCACAGCGAATTCAGGCGTCTGACGGGCAGGAACACCACGTATCACTTGTTGCAACCGAAGCGAACCGGAGCAGCCTCCCGAGCGTCTAGGTAAGTGGTGCAACTCTCAGGGGTCGTCACCGATTCGCCCCTGAGGGCGGAATTCGGAAGGCGCTTCGACTGTTGTGTAGGGGGCATACCCGGGGGGGCACCCGTTTTAGCAGGGTGAAACGGGGAAGGCGAAGGATGGAGCGGGGAGGGGCCCGAAGTGGAGAACGTGAAAGTGGAGATGCGATCCGACTCAGGTGCCGAGGAGCGCGACCTGGTCGGTGTGTACCTGCATGAGATCTCCCGCACGCCGCTGCTCGACGCCGCTTCTGAGGTCGAGCTGTCGAAGGCGGTCGAGGCTGGGCTCTACGCGGAGCACCTGCTGGACACCGACCAGGTCCCCGACGGCGTGACCGCCGCGGAGCTGCACCGCCTGGTGGCCGAGGGCGAGCGGGCGAAGGACCGGTTCATCCGGGCCAACCTGCGGCTCGTGGTGTCGATCGCCCGCCGCTACGTGCGGTCCGGCATGCCGATGCTCGACCTGATCCAGGAGGGCAACACCGGCCTGGTGCGGGCCGTCGAGAAGTTCGACTACGTCCGTGGCTACAAGTTCTCGACATATGCGACGTGGTGGATCCGCCAGGCGATCAGCCGGGCGATCGCGCAGCAGGAGCGCACGGTCCGGCTCCCGGTGCACCTCGTCGAGGACGTCAACCGGATGCGTAACGTCGCGCGTCAGCTCACCCGCGAGCTGGGCAACGAGCCGGAGCCGGAGCAGCTGGCCACCGCGCTCGGGGTCCCCGTCGAGCGGGTGCACGAGCTCATGCGCTGGTCGCAGGACACCGTCTCGCTCGACACTCCCGTGGGTGACGACGGCGACACCAACCTGGGTGACCTCGTCGCCGACTCCGACGCCCCGTCGCCGGAGGACGTGGTGCTGGCCGCCCTCGAGCGGCAGCGGATCGAGGGCCTGCTCAACCACCTCGACGACCGTTCGGCCGGCATCATGCGGGCCCGCTACGGCCTCGAAGACGGGCGGGAGCACTCGCTGACCGAGGTCGCGACGCGGTTCTCGCTGTCCCGCGAGCGGATCCGCCAGCTGGAGATCCAGGCGCTCGGCCGGCTGCGCGAGCTGGCCCGCGCCGAGGGCCTGCAGGCGGCGTAACCCCTGAACTGCCGAAAAGCCCCGGGTCGAGGCGACCCGGGGCTTTTCGTCGTGCCGGTGCCGTTCGTCAGTACGGATCGCCGCACACCTTCCAGGCGCCGTTCTCCTTGCGCATCGCGAACGTGTGGCCGTCCTTGCCGCCGCTCTTGTACGTGATGGTCGCCGTGACCGAGGCGGTCTCGACGCCGCTCTCGTTGCTGTACGAGCCGCCCCAGTTGAAGTCGTGCGAGGCGGGCACGTTCTTCTTGACGATCTTGGCGAACTCCTCGGGGCCGTAGTTCGTCTGTGCGGTGCGGCACAGCAGCGCGTACGCCCCCTCGTCGTTGCCGGCCTCCAGCGCGATCAGGAAGTTCCCGGCCGCAGCCTTAGGCTCCTTGGTGGCCGAGTTGATGATGAAGAAGAGCCCGGCCCCGCCACCGCCGCAACACAGGACGACGACGCCGATCAGGCTGAAAATTATGATCTTCGCGGTTTTACTCACGCGCGCCAGCGTAAGGATGCCGGTCAACGCGCGATGTAAACCACCCGACGCGGGTCAGGCCCGATGTCCGACGATGAACAGCCGCGGGAAGGGCAGGATCGTGCCGAACGGCTCCCGGGGGTACCGCACCCGCAGCTCCTCCCGGACCTCCGCGGCGAACGCCTCGGCGTCGTCCGGCGACAGCGCGTCGAGGTAGGGCCGCAGGCCGGTGCCCTTGAACCACTCGAACACCGGGTCGTCGCCCGGTAGCACGTGGTAGTAGGTCGTCTCCCAGGCGTCGACCGTGAGGCCCGCCGCGCTGAGCAGTCGCACGTACTCCGCAGCATCGAGCACGGGCGTGGCCGAGCGTGGCCCGGTGGCCTCCAGCGCGCCGGCGAGCAGCGGTGCCCAGCGCGGCCGGCTCGCGACCCGCCCGAAGCCGGGGTCGTGCGAGGCGATCGGCACCTGGAAGGCGAGCGTCCCGCCGTCGTCCAGCCCGGCGGCCCAGGCCGGCAGCAGCGCCTCGTGGTCGTCGACCCACTGCAACGAGGCGTTGGCCACGATCACGTCGACGGAGCCGCGCTGAGGGCGCCACTGCCCGGCGTCGCCGAGCTGGAAGCGCAGCTGCGGGGTCTGCAGCTCGGCGGCCGCGGCGATCATTCGCGGCGAGGAGTCGATGCCGAGGATCGCGGCGTCGGGCCAGCGCTCGGCGAGCGAGGCGGTCATCGTCCCGGGCCCGCAGCCGAGGTCCACGACCGCGACCGCGCCGGTGGTCGGGATCCGGGCCACGAGTTCCCGGAACGGCCGGGCCCGCTGCTCGGCGAAGCTGTTGTACTGCTGCGGGTCCCACGAGGCCATGCCCCAATGATGAAGGGGCCGCGGATCGATGCGATCCGCGGCCCCTCGTCGCCGGGTCAGGCCCTGACGCGGCCGAACCCGACGATGCTGTCGATGTCGACCTTCGCGTATCTGACGACGTCGCCCGTGTGTGGTGCATGGATGATCGTGTTGTTGCCGACGTAGATCCCGACGTGCCCGAGTCCGTTGTAGAACACCAGGTCGCCCGGGGCCAGTGAGGACCGCGGGATGTGCGCCACGGTGTTCCACTGGCTGGCGGCGTTGTGCGGCAGGGACACGCCCGCGGCCTTCCACGCCCCCATCGTCAGGCCGGAGCAGTCCCAGCTGTTCGGGCCCGCCGCTCCCCACACATAGGGCTCGCCCAGCTGGGCCTGTGCGAAGCTCACGGCGACGCCGGCCTTGCCGGAGACCGCGGGCAGGTTGCCCGGGTCCATCTTCGGCGGATTGACCTTCGTGCTGCCGGCGGCGGTCGCCTTCCTCTGCAGGACCTCGAGCTTCTTGACGTCGCCCTCGATCTTCTTGCGCTGGTTCTCGAGGTCGGTCTTCTGCGTGTTCTGCGCCGCGATGGTCTGGTCGAGCAGCTTCTTCTCGTCGTCGACCTTTGACTTGGCGGTCTTGTAGTCGTCGATCTCCTTCTGCTGCTGCCGCGTGATCTGCTGCAGCATCGACAACTGGTCCATCAGCGAGTCCGACGACGTCGCGTTGAGCATGATGGACAGGCTGCGAAGGTTGCCCGACGTCTTGAACGCGGCGATCGCCACGCCCTCGACGCTGGCGTTGGCGGCGGCCATGCTGTCTTCGAGCGGCTTGAGTTTCGTCTGCAGCTCGGTGGCCTTGGCCTGGGAGGCCGCGAGATCGATATTGATCTTGTTCCACGCCTCGATGGTCGCCTCGAGGTCCTTGTTCGACTTGTCGAGCTGGGCCTCGATCTCTGCGAGCGTGGGATCGGCGTGCGCGACCGTGGCTGGTGCCAGCACGGTGAGTGACACGAGCCCGATGAACAGGGTTCGCAGCACTGACCGCCCGGCACGGTGTCCAGTGGACAAGGAAAGACCCTTCTTCACCGACCGCCTACCGGGTTAGCTGACGGGTTCGGGCTTAGAAGGACGCCCTACCGCGACGTTGCGGATTCACCCCACACGAATGTTTCTGGGTCCCCGGTTCGATGCGCGCGCCCAAGCCGATCGGGCGGCGCGCCGAGTTCGATTCGGCGGCGCTTGCCCGGCGCCGTCCGGGGTGGACGGCGGACTGCCGAGCAGGCCAGGGCCTAACTTAACGTGATCATTCGCTGTGCGAAAGGCGTGCGTCCCCCTCGATATCTAATAAACCTAAAAGTCCGGATTACCGCCGGTTGGTCTTCCACATCGGACAGTGACATTGCCGGGGGTTTGATTCAGGTGTGCCGGTGTGGATCAATATCGATCGCGTTCAGCGATGCCGAGCGGTGAACGTCGGCGCATGAGGCTGGACAACGGGTGGACGCCGCGCGGCTTCCGGGCGGGGGCCGTCCTCGGCTTCTCTTCGGCGCTCGCGCATTCTCGCCCGGTATGGGCCGCCTGCGCGTAGCCCCGGCGGGCCAGACTGGGCGCAGGAACTGGCTCGGCCTGCCCGCCGGCACCGTGCGGCCCGCGCTCGTGGCCGATGCCCTTCGGCGGGCGGTCGCGGCCGGCTGGCGGCCCGAGCAGGCCGGCGCCGCGTTCGCGCTGCCCGAGGCCGCGTAGCAGCCGGCCGGCCGGCTCACTTCAGGTCGTGGGCGACCTGCCGCAGGAGGTCGAGCGTGGTTTCCTGCGACAGGGCGCGCTGGCCGAGCCGTTCGAGGATGCCGCGGTACGTCGTGATGAGCTCCGGCTCCTCCCAGAGCAACTGCTGGCGGTAGAGCACCCCGTCATCCGCGCCGAACTCCAGCAGCGTGAAGTCGCCCTCCCAGCCGGCGTGATACCCGGCGTTGAGGGGGACGACGCGGACTTCGGTGTACGGGCGCTGGGCGACCTCGATCGTGTGCTCGATCTGGTCGACCAGCAGCGCCTCGTCGCCGGGGACGGGGCTTCGGCGCAGCACCGACTCGTCCAGGATCACCTGGATGTGGGGCGGCTCCTCGCGGCTGAACAACTCCTCCTGGCGGCGCATGTGGAACTCGATGCGGCGCTCGGCGAGCGGGGACTCCGCGTCGCTGGTGGCATGGGCGTACCGCCGCGTCTGCAGCAGTGTCGGGAACATGATCGGCGAGAACTCGCCGATGCGGGTCGCCTCCGCCTCGAACCCGACGTAGGTGATCAGCTGACCGAGCAGCATCGGGCGGTACTCGTCCCACCACATCCGCCGTTTCGCCGCGCGGGCCAGCTCGAGCAGCTCGTCGACCGTCCGCGGGTCGTGGACCCGGTAGTAGGCCAGCAGGCTGCGCAGATCGCTCACCGAGATGGCGACGGTGCCGTTCTCGATACGGATGAGCTTGGACAGCGACCACTCCATCTCGGCGGCCACGAGGTCCTGGGTCAGTTCCCGCTCGCGCCGCAGCCGTCGCAGCTCGGCACGGAGGCGGCGCTTGCCCACGATAGGCCCGCTCATGGACCATCACCCCAATCGCGTACAAATGGCATCGCCCAGGTCGAGGGCTCCGCGTTTCTACCCGGATTGCGGCAGATGCACCTAGCGCGTTCCGATTTCTCGGTAACTGGCTGCTGCGGGGCGCGCGCGTCCAGGAGGATTCCCGCCACCACGGCGGTGAGATCGCCCAGGTGGTTGGAGACGCGCCTCATGGTTCCCGGCCACCCGTCGCGTGGCCTCCCGTCGCTGACGTCGCACCGGGGTTCAGGCCTTGCCGCCCCGGCGTGTGCCCTACGTCGTGACCGGCTCGCAGCCGCCGGACGGGCCGGCTCCGATGCCGGCGGCTACCCGCTCGGCCGTGATGCGCAGCGCTGCGTGCCCGCCGCCGGTAGCCCCGGCCGCGCCGCTGGGCCCGTGCCCGGCGCGCGCGGCCAGCCGCAGGCCGACCAGCACGCCGGCGGCGACGGCCAGCCCGACGATGATGACGCCGATCGCGATCCACCATGCGGTCGCCCGGGAGCGCTCGCCGGCATCATGCGTCGGCGGTATCGCGGAAGTCCCGAGCGACTCCACCCACCGGTGCGACGGGATCTCAACACGCCGGTCCTCCGGCGGCGGCAGCTCCTGCGGGTAGAGCGGCGGCAGCCACTGGTCGCGGCCTCGCTGGACCTTATGCGCCGAGGGGAGGTCCGCCATCGCCGCATACGGGTCTTCCTCGTCGTCCTCCGCGGGGTGGTCGCCGAAGTGCTCGTCGTCGGCCGCCGCCCAGGCGGCGGAGCGCCCGGCCCACTCCGACAATCGCGTGTGGTCCGTCGGGGGCTGCGCGGGACGCCGATCCGGCGCGTCCGGCGGCCGTGCCGGAGGTGCACTGCCTGGCGCCGCGGCCGCCCACGGGGGTGGGTCAGCGGAGAACGGGTCGGTGGAGGATGGCGCGGCGGAGAATGGGTCGGCGGAGGACTGTGTGGGCGGTGGCCAATCGGTCGGCTCGGTGCGAGGGTGAGGCACCTCGCGCGGTGGCGGGACATAGATCCCGTCGACCGTGTGGTCGCCGTCGCGACGCCGATGATGCCGGCCCTCCGTCATGGCATCCCTTTCGCTCTCTGCTGCGAGCCCGCTGCGTCGCGCGAAGGTGAGGAAGCGCGATGCGGTCAACCTAGCACCGCAACACGTCGATGTGTGACCGCTTGGCTACGTACTGATCATGACGGCGCCGTGCAGTATCTGACGACTACGGCAAATCGCCCACGCCAATCGGGTCCGCGGGGCGAGCGCCGCCGCGGACCCGATCTCGTGCATGCCCGGCATCAGGAGCGTCGTCGCGTCCTGAGTGGTCCCGCCGCTCCCGCGCGGCAGTGCCGGGGTTGCGCGGAAGCGGGCGCGCCGACCGGGGGCTGGCAGGCCGCGCCCGCTTCCGCGTTGGGGGGAGGAGTAAAGCTCACAGTTGGGGCGAAGCCGAGCTCGGAAGACCGCGAACCGGGAGCAAGCAGCCGACGGCCAGCACGGAAGTCGTGCCGAAGCGAGAGCTTGCTACCTGGAGATCAAGCCACCGATCCCCACATGGCCGCGAACGCCGCCGCTTCTCCGGCCAGCCACCGCTCCACCTCGCCCGCCTTCACCGTCGGGTCCGGCCGCAGCACGTCACCGCGCCGCAGGTCGACCAGCACCGGCGTGGCATTGGGGAGCACCGCGTCCATGTGCCGCCCCATCAGGTGCAGCGTCGCCACCGAGGCCTCGTCCAGCGGCGGGTCCTCGTCGAAGTGCAGCCGCACGGCCTCCCCGCGCCCGTCCGCGTATCGCAGCCCGAAGTGCGGGTTGATCTTCACCGGCAGCGAGCCGAGCATGCACAGCGCGTCGCGAGTCGGCGTGACCTCGACCGGCGTCGGCAGCGACTCCAGATAGCGCAGCGCGCCCGGCACCACCGATTCGTAAAGGGGCTTCCACCGGGCGTTGACCTGGTCGACGACGGCGTTGAGGTAGGTGCCGCCGGTGCGGAACTGGATGTCCGCCTTCAGGGCCTTCACCAGCTGGCCGTGTGGGTTGAAGCCGTGCCCGGACTCGCGCTGGCGGCGCAGGCCGCCGACGAAGCTCGCCTTGCGCGGGCCGGTGCGGCCGACATAGCGGGTGAAGCTGAGCAGGGTCGCGTAGGGGACGGTTCCGGTGGTGCTGACGGGTGTGCTCACTGGCGCTCTCCTCCCAGGTCAAGAGCGTCTTTCGTACACACATTCTAATAGATTCGAGCCAGGATTCCCACCCAGTCACCTAGTAGGTAAAGTTGGTTTCCATGACCAAGTTCCACTGGTTCCTGCCCACCACCGGCGACAGTGATCAGGTCGGGGCCGCGACCGTCACGGCCGGGGCCGCGCGGCACGATCGGGCCCCGACCGTGGGGTATCTGTCGGAGGTCGCCCGCGCCGCGGAGCGCGCCGGGTTCTCCTCGGCGCTGACGCCCGTCGGGGCCGGCTGCCTCGACCCGCTGGTCATGTGCACGGCGATCGCGCAGCGCACGAGCACGCTCAAGCTGCTGGTCGCGTTCCGCGCGGGGTTCACGCTGCCGACGCTGCTGGCGCAGCAGGCCGAGGCGTTCCAGTGGATCTCGGACGGGCGGCTCGCGCTCAACGTCGTGACCGGCGGCGACCAGGCCGAGCAGGCGGCATATGGCGACTTCGTGACCAAGGACGCCCGTTACGCCCGGACAGCCGAGTTCATCGAGGTCATGCGTCGCACCTGGTGCGGCGAGCCGTTCGACTTCCATGGCGAGCATTACCGCGTCGAGGGCGGCGGCCTGGCCCGCCCGCTCGAGCGGGTGCCGGAGATCTACTTCGGGGGTGCGTCCCCGGCCGCCGTGCGG
This sequence comes from Dactylosporangium sp. NPDC051484, assembly GCF_040689395.1. Classification (NCBI taxonomy): domain Bacteria; kingdom Bacillati; phylum Actinomycetota; class Actinomycetes; order Micromonosporales; family Micromonosporaceae; genus Dactylosporangium; species Dactylosporangium sp. NPDC051484. Next base: position 241,948 of record NZ_JBFAZX010000008.1, read on the forward strand.
GTCGCGGCGCGGCACGCCGACGTGTACCTGCTGTGGGGCGAGCCGCTTCCTGCGGTACGGAATCGGATAAACGCTATAAAGGCGCTAAATCCGGATCTGCGGATCGGGCTGCGGGTCCACGTGATCGTCCGTGACGACGCCGACGCGGCCTGGGCGGAGGCCGACCGGCTGCTGCGGGGCATGGACCCCGAGCGCATCCGCGCGGCGCAGGAGCGGTTCGGGCGGATGGACTCGGTCGGCCAGGCGCGCATGACCGCGCTCAATCAGGGCGCTGACCTGGTCGTCGGGCCCAACCTCTGGGCCGGCATCGGCCTGGTCCGCGAGGGCGCCGGCACGGCGCTCGTCGGCAGCCCGGCTGAGATCAACGCCCGCCTGGCCGAGTATGAGGACGCGGGCGTCGACGAGTTCGTCCTCTCCGGATGGCCGCACCTGGAGGAGGCCGAGCGCGTCGGCGACGCTATCCGAGCAGCTCGCCGACCGGTCCCAGCATGAGTCGCACCCCGAACGCGAGGCATCCCAGCACGACGGCCACGAAGAACCCGACGTAGACGATCGCGGGCACCCGGGTCAGGCGCGCGATCTGGTCGGCGTCGGAGTGGGGTGCCTGGTGCCGGAAGCGGGACTGCTGCAGCTCGAAGACCGCCCGCACGCCGCCGAGCAGCATGAACCACGCGAAGGCATACGCGAACGCGCCCTGGATCTTCGGGTCGGTGAACCAGGAGACGGCGAAGATGATCGCACCCGCCACGACGACGGAGATCACGCCGTAGAAGTTGCGGATCATGATGAGCATCAGGATCAGGAGCAGGAGCAGCAACCACAGCAGGATCGTGATCCGGCCGGCGCCGAGGATCCCCGCGGCGGCCAGGCCCAGCAGTGAGGGCGTGACGTAGCCGGCCAGCCCGGTGACCACCATGCCCGGCCCGTTCGGGCGGCCCTTCGACAGCGTCAGCCCGGACGTGTCCGAGTGCAGGCGGATGCCCGACAGCCGGCGACCGCTCAGCACCGCCGCGAGCGCGTGCCCGCCCTCGTGCGCGATCGTCACGAAGTTGCGCATGACCTTCCACAGCGGGCGGAGCAGCACGGCGAGCAGCGCGGCGGCGGCGGTCGCGATGACTACCGTGCGGTCCGGAGCCGGCTGGCGGCCGAGAGCGTCGTGCAACACGTCGAACACGAATGCAGAGCCTGCCATCTCGTGTGTTGAATGGGAACAGCACGCAGATCGGGACCGTCTTCAGGCTGCCCGGCACGGGTTAGTGGACTTCCATACCACGCATCGCCACCTGCGCGGCTTCCGGACGCTCCGAAGATCCCCCGCAGGGGGCGGAGTTCCTGCTACGGCTTGTGACCGCCCCGTGCGTTCTGTACCAATACCCCGATGCGTACTCCGTCCGAAGCGCGTTACGACACGGACGGTCACTGGACGAGCGGTGACCTGACCGGCTATCGCATCGGCGACGAGTACGAGCTGATCGAGCCCATCGGCGGCGGCGCGACCGGCACCGTGTGGCGCGCCCGGGCCCTCGACCGCGACGAGCACGTCGCGGTGAAGCTGCTGCGCGAGGACCTGATGGCCGAGCCGAAGGCCGTCGACCGGTTCGTGCAGGAGCGCGCGATCCTGTTGATGCTGCGCCACCCGCACATCGTGGGGGTGCGCGACCTCGTGACCGTCGGCGCGTCGCTCGGCCTGGTCATGGACCTCGTCGAGGGCGGCAGCCTGCGCGACCACCTGCACAGGCAGGGCACGCTGCCGCCAGCCGAGGCCGCTATGCTGCTGGCCCAGGTCGCCGAGGCGCTCTCGGCCGCGCACCGCCGCGGCGTCGTGCACCGCGACCTCAAGCCCGACAACATCCTCCTCGACCGGGTCGGCGGCGAGCTGCACTGCCGCCTCACCGACTTCGGCATCGCGCGCGTGCTCGACACCCCGAGCATGACGACGCCGGGCGCCCTCGTCGGTACGGCGAACTACGTCGCCCCCGAGACGGTCTACGGCGGCCGCCCCGGGCCCGCCGCCGACATCTACGCGCTCGGCGTCGTGCTCTTCGAACTCACCACCGGCCGGCCCACGTACGCCGACGGCTCCGCCGGGGCGATCCTGCGCCGCCACGTCGACGAGTCGCCGCGCCGGGTCGACGGCATGCCGGACGCGATCTGGCAGGTCGTGCAGCAGTGCATGGACAGGCGCCCGGGCCGCCGCCCCACGGCGAGGGAACTGGCCGTGGCCCTGCGCGTGGTCGCCCGCCGCACCCGCGACGAGCTCGCGCTGCCACCCCAGTCGGTGGACGCACGGCCGACCACCCCGCAACCCCCGGTGCCGGGTCCCCGCACGTCGCCGCCGCTCTCCCGGGCGATCCTCGCGACGGTGCTGCTCCTCCTGGCACTGCTGGCTGTCCCGGCCTGGCGCTACGCGCACCGCGAACACGGCGCCGACACCGCCGAGGGCGCGCGCACCACGCCCGCCCCCGCGGCGCCACCACCGTCGCAACCCGCCAGCGCCGGCACCCCGACCGGCGCCTCCAGCCGCGGCCCCGGCTCCCTGCGGGCGGGCGACAAGAGCGGCGCACCGCCCCTCCAGCCCGGCGCCCGCGTCGGGGGCTCGGCGGTGTTCGGCCCCTGGATCTGCGGCGACCAGTACACCGGGGATCTCGGTCGCCTCGTCCTGGCCCAGCCCTGCCACGCCCTGGCGCCCGACGAGATCCGGATGATCGGCCACATGCGCAGCATCCCCGGCGCGCGGGCCGACGTGAGCCTGTCCGTCCTCGACGTGGAGACCGGCCGGCTCGCCGACGGCCCGCACATGTGCGACGGCCTCGTGTTCACCGGCATCGCAGCCAAGCGCGACTGCGGCCCGTTCGAGGCTCGTCTTCCGCGCGGGCATCGTTACGTCGTGGTGCAGAAGTGGTCGTACACCGGACGTGCCCTCCTTCCCGGCGGCGAGGTCCGCGGCCAGGAGTTCGACCGGTAGTTCCGGCAGGCGCGGCGTGCGGGCCGGCGGTCACGAGTCGAGGGGCGGGGCCACCGGGAGGCCGTCGGAGCGCAGGGCGCGCCCGTCTTCGGTCACGACCGCGCACTCGTGGCCGGGCAGGGTGGCCAGCCAGTCGATGCCCTTGAGGCCCATGGCGAGGGCAGCGGTGGCGTACGCATCGGCGGTGCCCAGGTCCGGGCCGACCACGGTCACCGAGCGCAGGTCCCGCGCGGGGGCGCCGGTGAAGGGGTTGAGGACGTGGAGGCCGCGCTCGTACGTGCCGGAGGTCGCCACCGCCGTGTCCGAGACCTCCAGGACCCACGCTACCGACAACGCCTCCCAAGGGTGACGGATGCCGACGCGCCAGCGGGGGCGGCCGCGCGGGGCGCCGCGGACGTAGATGTCGCCGCCGGCGTTGAGGCAGTGGTTGGCGCAGCCCTCGGCGCGCAGGCGGTCGCAGGCGCGCTGGACGGCCCAGCCCTTCACGTAGCCCGACGGGTCCAGGGTGCCGCCCGCGTTGACGTCGAAGTAGCCGCCGGTCTCCGCCCACAGCTCCGCGCACCGGTCGAGCACCTCGCCCACGATCGGCGAACAGTCCTCGCGCCGCAGCTCCCCGCGGGCCAGCCGGCTGATCTCGCTCTCCGGCTTGTACGTGCTGAAGACCCCGTCCACCAGCCGCAACCAGTCGAACACCCCGTCGGCGAGGCTCTCCAGCCGGTCGATCGGCAGATCGTCGTCGAGGTCGAGGCTGACCGCCATGCCCATCACGTGCTCGACCCGCACGAGGCTGTGCACCGTCACGCACCCCCGTCCCGGTATGGCTGCCCGTTGTCGCTGCGTGGATCGGTGCGGCGCCGGCGCGATGCGGTGGACGTCATGGGCCGGCGCGGGTCAGGCCTGGAAGGCACGGTCGATGGCGGACTGGAGGGAGAACTTGTAGCCGCTGCTGGTGTACGTCGCGCCGGAGACCGTGTCGATGTCGGCGCTCTGGGCGGCCAGGGCCTCGGCGCGCAGCTTCGGCAGGGCGCTGTTGTTGATCTGGACCGAGCGGGACTGGTCTTTCGGGGAGTCGAGGACCTTGATATCGGTGATCTTGCCGCCGGAGACGACGATCGACAGCTCGATGCTGCCGTACTCGATGTGGATCGGGTTGCCGTTGAACGTCCCGTCCTTCATCGCCGGGGGGCGCGGGGCGGTGGTCGTCGGCCGGGCCGCGGGCGCGGTCGTCTTGTTGGCCGCCGGCTGGGCCGCGGTCTTGGTCGCGCCCGCGGCCGGCTGGCTCGCGCCCGGCGGGGCCGCGGACGGGCCGGCACTGGGCGGCAGCGCACCGCCGGGCGCGGGGGAGGCGCCGGGCGGTGTGGGGGAGGCGCCGGGAGCCGGGCTGTTGGCCGACTGCGGCTGCATCGCCTGGTCGACCTGCGGGCTGCTGAAGCCCGCCTTGGCGCCGACCAGCAGGACGGTGCCGGCCGCCGTGCCCATCAGGGCCATCAGAGCGCGTCGCACGCGGTACCAACTCCTCTTGGCGGATCTTCTAGAGCTCGAACGGGTCCAGATGGATCTGCCGGCGCGGGACGCGCAGCCGGCGCAGCACGTGCAGCGACTGCTCGACCAGGCCGTCGGGGCCGCAGAGGTACACGTCGCGGTCGGCGATGTCGGGGACCAGTTCGCGCATGCCGTCCGGGGTGAACAGCCGCCGCGGGCCGGGGTCGCGCCGGTCGCCGATGACGAACCACAACTGGGCGTGCCGCAGCTCGGACAGCTGCTCCAGCTCGTGGCGCAGGTGCAGGTCGTGCAGCTTGCTGGCCCGGTAGATCACAACCGCGTCGGGCGGCAGCTCCTCGAGCAGCGCGCGGATCGGCGCGATGCCGCTGCCCGCCGCGATCAGCAGCGCGCGCTGCTTGACCCGGCGGCTGGCGGTGAAGTCGCCCCACGGCCCCTCGACGAAGATCCGGGTGCCGGGGCGCATCGAGCGCATCCGGTGCGTGTGGTCGCCGACGGTCTTCACGGTCAGCCGCAGCCAGCGGCCGTTGGGCGCGGCGGAGAGCGAGAACGGGTGCGCCTGCCACCACAGCCCGCGGCCCAGGAACCGCCAGCGGAAGAACTGCCCGGCGCGCGCGTCGAGGTCGTCCAGCCGGTTGCCGGTGATGTAGACGGAGACCATGCCCGGCCCCTCGTCCACCACGTCGGCGACCCGCAGCCGGTGCCGCAGGTTGAGCGCGAGCGGCCCGACGACCCGCCCCACCACGACCACGGCGATCGCCACGACGTAGAAGCCGATCCAGACGCTGCGCCCGAACCCGGGCTTGAACAGCTCCTGCCCGTCGGAGAACTGGTGCGCGAAGCCGAGCAACAGCGCCAGGTAGGCGCTCAGGTGCAGGAAGTACCACAGCTCATACGGCAGCACCTGGCGTAGTGTGCGGATGCTCAGCAGGCCGATGCACACCAGCATGCCGGCCGCGATGAACGCGGTGACCATGTCCTCGTACTCGGTCAGCAGCGTGCGCAGCTCGCTGACGAACCCGATGCTGTCGGCGTACGAGTAGCCGACGGTGATCAGCGCCGCGTGCGCGAGGATCATGACGAGCACCGCGCCGCCGAGCTCACGGTGCCACAGTGCCAGGTGCCGGGCGCCGATCCAGCGCTCCAGGAGGGCCAGCCGGCTCATCAGCATGACCTGCACCAGCAGCAGATAGCCGGCGATCAGCCCGGTCACCCGCCCCGCGGACTGCAGGAGATCCGCGATCGTGTCGATCGCACCGGTCTTCGTCCCCAGCCACCAGGGCAGCACCGCGAGCGCGAGGCCGCCCCAGAAGAGGGTGCGAATGAGGAACCGTCCGGCGTTGTTGTGTTCGACGGGCCGTGCCGCCGGCGCCGCCAGTCGGCTCGCCACGCGCTCTCTCGGGATGGTCATGATCGTCTCTGCATACGGTGCATGTGGTTCCACTGCCATCGGTGATACCAGTGCCCGCGGTCCACGGGCCACGGGCTTAATCGGGACTTCAGGTTGCGCACAGTTCGGCGTGGTCGAGCAGGCCCCTAAACGGCAGCGATGCAGCGGTTCTGGCGAATTGTCCTGATCTCGGCGGCCGTGGTCGCGGTGATGGCCCTCGGCGCCCGGCTGTACGCCTGAATCCGGCCGGACTTCTTTAGCTCCGGCCGCATGAACTCACAAATCGGTCGCGGCGCTTCGAAGGCAACGCAACCACCCCTGAGCTGCCCAGGTCGCTCAGGGCCGCTCAGGGGTGCGGAAAGGGATGTGTCTCAGGGCAGCTGGCGCAGGAACCGCCCGGCGGCGTCGGTCCGGTCCTGGTACCCCAGCGCCCGGTAGAACGCGTGCGCGCCCTCCCGCGTCCGCAGGCTCGTCGCCTCGACGCTGGAGCAGCCGCGCATCAGGCCGAACGTCTCCGCCGCCGCGACCAGGCTCGTGCCGATGCCCCGGCCGCGGGCCGACTCGGCCACGGCCAGGGCCACGATGCGCAGCCAGGCGCCGTCGGTCTGGAACGACGGGATGACGTGAGCGGCGATGACGCCCAGCAGGTTGCCCCGCTCGTCCCACACGAACGCGGCGCCGTCTGGGTGCTCGCACCAGCGCTGCAGGCGCTCCGCGATGTTGCTCTCGGACTGCGGATGACCGTCGCGCTCCAGCAGCCTCGCCACCTGCTCGGTGTCGTCCGCAGCCAGTCGGCGCACCCCGCGGGCGACCTGCATCCGGTAGCTGTGCAACACATCAGCGGTCATGAGTGCAGCGTAGAACCGGAGGCCGGATCCGTGCGTGCCGGAAATGGTCACTCACGTTCACGCCGGATCCGGTGCCACTTGACTGTGCGTCCGCACGGCATAAGATTGCGCCCCGCAAATGCACGTGCGCAGTCCCGGCGCGTCAGATGGCGCAGGAGTCGTCGGTGCACTCCCCGGAGGATGCTTCCGCCGACCCGGCCGGCGCGCGCAGCACGGTCAGCGAGGACTGGCGCAGGGCCTGTTCGAAGACCTCCACCGGCTGCGCACCCGACACGCCGATGCGTTGGTTGAAGACGAAGAACGGCACGCCGCTGACGCCATACGCCCGGGCCTGCGCGATGTCGGCCTCGACGTCGGCGGCGTAGGTGCCGTCGGTCAGCGCCTGCTTCGCCGCCACCTCGTCCAGGCCCGTGGCCCCGGCCAGCGCGGCGAGCGTCGCGTGGTCGCTGACGTCGGCGCCCTCCGTGAAGTACGCGTGCAGCAGCCGCTCCTTCAGCTCGGCCTGCCGGCCGTGCGCCTTGGCGAAGTGCAGCAGGCGGTGCGCGTCAAGCGTGTTGGCGGTGCGGGCCCGGCCGAAGTCGAACGCGAGCCCCTCCTGCGCCGCGACGCCCGTCACGTGGGCGAACATGCCGTGCACCTGGTCCGGGGACAGTCCCTTGCGGACGGCGAGCGACTCGTCGAGCGGGCGCGAGTCACCGACGGGGGTGGAGGGGTCGAGCTGGAAGCTGCGCCACTGGATGGAGACGGCGCCCTCGAAGCCCGCGAGCGCCCGTTCAAGGCGCCGCTTGCCGATGTAGCACCACGGGCAGACGATGTCGGACCAGACCTCGATCTCGATCATGCGCGCTCCTTATCACTTATCTGCGGCGACAGTGTTCTTCCCAGCCGACGATTGACGGTTCAACAATACCCCGGCGGCGTCGTGCGGGGATGATCCATCCCCGCACGACGGGCCGCGCCCGGGCGCTCACCAGCCGGAGTTGGTCGCCCCGGTGCCCAGGATCACCTGGTCGAAGGAGTTGCCGTCGCTGTCGTCGGTGTACGCCACGCAGACCTCGCCCCAGTTGGACACGGCCACGCCGATCTGCTCCTGGCGGCCCGTGGCCGTCTGGCTCAGCACCTGGGCCGGCAACCGGCCCGTGCCGGTGCCGTCGGCGTTGAACCCGCGCACCCACACGTCGGGGTCGGCGCCGCCGACCGACCAGCCCACGACGGTGTTCGTCTGGCCGTCGATGCCGATCGCCGGCGACGTGCCGCCGTCGGTGACGAGCACCTCAGCGCCGCGGGCGACCGCGTCCGGGCCGAAGGAGCGGGTCCACACCCCGGCGGTACCGGTGTGGTCGGACTCCCACGCGATCGCGAAGTCGCCGTTGAAGTCCGCGGCGATCGCGGCGTGGCGCTGCTGGCCACCGCCCTGGCTGTTCGCCGTGCGCCGGGAGAGGTTGACCGCCCCGTTCGCCTTGGCCAGGCCGACCAGCCCGATGTTGTAGTAGCCGTTGGCGTCGGCGTCCTCGTCCCACACGACCAGCGCGTCGCCGGAGGCCGAGACCGCCACGTCCGGGCGGTGGTGCTGGCCGGCCTGCTGCGACGCGAAGACCTCATAGGCCTTGGTGGCCGGCGCGGTGTACCCGGCCGCCTTCACGGTGGAGACGCTGCCCTGCACGTCCTCCCAGACCACGGTGAACGCGACCGCGCCACCGTTCGGGGCGCCGTCCGGGTCGACGGCGACCTTCGGCAGGATCTGGTCGCCGGCGGTGTCGGCGTTGGCCCGCCCGGAGGCGGTCACCGATCCAGCCGGCGAGATCACCCGGTAGGAGATGTTGAAGAAGCCGTTGCCGTCCGCGTCGTCGGCCCAGACCACGACGGCGTTGCCCTTGTCGTCGAGGCCGACGTCCGGGGAGAGGTGTTTCCAGTTGGTACCGCTGGTGCCGCCGGCCGACAGCTTCAGCTCGTACGTCGAGGTCCCGTTGGTGAACAGGCGCACCCACACGTCCGAGTGGTTGTTGTCGGCGGGGTTGGTGCTGTCCCGGTCGTCCTCCCACACGACGGCGACCTGGCCGTTGCGATTGGCGGCGATCGCGGGAGTGTCCTGGTCCCCGGTCGCCACGCTGTTCGCGGTCGTCCAGGTCACGGAAGTGGCGGCGAGGGCCGCGGCGAGCGCGGCGGAGGCGATGGCTGGCACTCGGTTCTCCCCTACAGGGCCTGAAGGCCGGGCCGGCCGTCGAGGATGGCGAAGGACTTGAGGGTGGTGGCGGCGGCGCCGTGCTCGCTGACCGCGCTCACGCCGCGAAAGTCGGCGGTGACCTGGGCCTGGGTGATGCGCGTGCGTACATAGCCGCGGCGGTTCGAGTAGAACTTGATGTGCGGGTTGGTCGCGCCGTTGGGGATCGCGGTGGCCGCCGAGCCGTTGCCGCCCGACGTGATCGACGTGCAGACCAGCTCGGTGCCGATGACCGCCGAGCCCGTGCTGGCGTAGTCGGCCTTGAGCTCGTTCGCCCACGACGAGTGCACGTCGCCGGTGAGCACCAGCGGGTTGCGCACGCCGCGATCCACCCAGCCCTGCTGGATGCGCGAGCGGGAGGCGCGGTAGCCGTCCCAGGCGTCCATGTTGCCGGCGCCGCTCGCGTCGAACTGGCGGGCGAAGAACACCTGCTGGCCGATGATGTCCCAGTTGGCCAGGTGCTGGCCCAGACCGTCGAGCAGCCACGCCTCCTGGGCCGTGCCCGGCAGGCTGCGGGTGGCCAGGTCGGCGTCCGCACAGACCTTCCAGCCGTCGCCGCAGGCCTGGTCGTTGCGGAACTGGCGCGTGTCGAGCATGTGGAACGTGGCGAGCTGGCCCCAGCGGACCCGGCGGTAGAGCGGGATGCTGTTGCCGCTGGGCGCGTTGGCCGGGCGCAGCGGCATGTTCTCGTAGTACGCCTGGTAGGCCGCGGTGCGCCGGGCCGTCCACTGCGCGGTGGTCAGCGCCGGGCTGTTGTCGGCCCGCACCATGTTCGCGTAGTTGTTCTCGACCTCGTGGTCGTCCGGCACGACCAGCCACGGCGCGATCTGGTGCGCCGCCTGCAGGTCCGGGTCGGTCTTGTACTGCGCGTAGCGGCGCCGGTAGTCCGCGAGCGTCACGATCTCGGTCGAGCCGGCGTGCTGGCGCACGGCTCCGGCGTTCGCGCCGTTCTCGTAGATGTAGTCGCCCAGGTGCAGGATGAGGTCGGGGCGGTCGTCGGCCATGCTGCGGTAGGCGTTGTAGTAGCCGGACTCGTAGTGCGAGCAGGAGGCGAACGCCATCGTGAAGTCGCGGCCGAGGGTGCCCGTCGCGGGCGCGGTGCGGGTGCGCCCGACCGGCGAGATGTGGCCCTGCGCGCGGAAGCGGTAGTAGTACTCCGAGTCCGGCTGCAGGCCACCGGCCACGACGTGCACCGAGTGAGCCTCGGCGTAGCGGGCCGTCACGGTGCCCGACGCGACGAGGGTGCCGAACGTGCTGCTGGTGGAGACCTGCCAGTCGACGGCGACGTCGGCGTTGGCCATGCCGCCCTGCCCGTCGGCGTTGAGCGGGGACGGGGCGAGGCGGGTCCATAGCACGACGCTGTTCGCATCGGGCTCGCCGGAGGCGACGCCGAGCTGGAACGGGAACGGTACGGCGGCCTGCGCGAGCGGCAGGGGCGCCAGCGCGACCCCGGCGGTCGCGACCCCGCCGAGGACGAAGGTGCGGCGGCTGAGCCTAGTCATGGGGCATACCTTCGGCGTCACGCGTGAACGCTCGATGGCCGCACTCTGTATAGAGATCTACGAATGTGTTGGGTGTGAACCTTTCATGGATGCTGGACGGGTGCTCGATTGGCGCGCCGCCTTCGGCGTTTCGGATCGGTCGTTGAGCGACGCCGGCCGCACCGCGTCCCGGCGGGCCGCCGACGACCTCGCCGCGTTCCTCGGGCCGACCTGGCTGTGGCGTGCCGCGCAGCGCCCCGCCGCCGAGCGCCCCGAGCTGGCGGTGCTGTCGTCCGGTTCGCCGGCCGGTTCTTCGGCTTCTTCGGCTTCTTCGGCTTCTTTGGCCGAGCCCGACGGTGCGGCGGTGTTTCTGGACGCCATCTCGCTGTGGGCCAGCCTGCGGCTACTGGTCGAACACAGGGTGCAGGGCATCGCGAAGCTGCGCGGCAACCTGGCCCGCAACCCCGGCCGCGACGAGTTCCGCCACGGCGCCACCCAGGCCCGGCTGGCCGCTCAGGCGCTGCTCGCGGGCGCGCGCCCGGTCCTGGAGCCGCCGGTCGGCGACGTGCTCGTCCACGACGACCCGATGCGGCTTCGCGCTGATCGACCCGGACCCGATCTCCTGCTGGAGCTGCGTGGCCTGAACCGGGCCGGCCCCGGCACCGCGCGCCGCCTGGTCCGGGCCGTCGAGCTCAAGGCCAAGCAGACTCGGTCCGTCCCGGCGGCGTGGGTGTGGATCGAGGACGGCGGCGCCCTGTGGTCGCTGCCCGGCTTCGGCGACCGCCCCGCCCGCGAACGGATCGACCTCGTCGCCGAGGCCCTCGATCGCGTCTTCGCCACCTGGCCCCACCTGTGCGGCGTCGTCCTCGCCGAGACACCCTCGCCGCCGCTCCCCGCCGCGTCGTCTGCGTCGCCGGTCGTGTCGTCTGCGTCGGCGGCCGCGTTGCCCGTCGCGTCTGCGTCGCTCGTTGCGCCCGCTTCGCCAGCCATATCGCTTTCCGGGTCTGCGTCGTCAGCCGCATCGCTTGCTGCGTCTACGTCGCCCGTCGTGTCGATTTCGCAGTCTCGGTCGCCGGCCGCGTCGCTTTCGCCGTCCGCCGCGTCGTCCTCGTCGCTCGTTGCCGCTGGGTTGTCCTCGTCGCCTGCCGCGGCGCTCTCGCGGCCCGTCGCGGTTGCGGCGACCGAGCGGCACGACCGCGGTGCGGCGTTTCTGCGGGTCCTGCCGGGCGACCGTGTGCGCGAGACCGTGGTCGTGCACCGCCCGGCCCTCGCCGCCGTCCAGTTCGCGCTCGTACACCGCCTGTGCGCCGAGGAGCCAGCCTGGCTCGACGCCGCCCTGGCGCACCTCGGCCTGCCCGGCGGCGTCGCGGCCCTGCTGGATCAGAACAGCGGCGTGAACACGGCCTGGTAGCCGTCGCCGTCGGGCTTGGTGCACTCCAGCACCCAGTACTCACCGGGCCGCACGACGGCGCCGATGTGGCTGTCGACCCGCCCGCCGGAGTTGGCCTCGCCGACTGGATTACGAGGCGGCCGAGCGCGAGAAACCGCTGCTGGTCGTGATCAGCGGACTGGACAAGCCGTTTCGGACCACGCTGTCCGACGCGGACTATGCGGGTGTGCGCGACCTCGGTGTCGAGTAACGGGCGAGGAGTTCGCGGTCACTGGCGTGACAAGCGTCGCCAGCTCAGACGGGCACTGAGGTCTTGGAGCGGTTGGCCCGCAGGTTGTGCAGGCACGACGCCGTCGCCTGTACGTCCGTGGCTCCACCTGCGAGCAGCGGGTCGGTCACATACTCCCGGACCGCCTGGGGCAGCGGTTCGAGAGTGACTCGCATACCGAGCACCGCGGCGACCGCGGCCAGGGTCCCCAGCGTCGGGTTGCCATGGTGCTCGGTGAAGAGCCGGCGCACTACAGAAGGCTGCGCGGCGATGGCTCGCGCCACCTCGGCCTTGCTCAGTCCGGCGACCATCCGGGCATCGTCGAGGGCGTTGACCACCTGGTCGATAGTCGTGATCCGCATCGTCTCAACGATGTACTGGCGCAGGAATTCGGGGTCGGTGAGATCGGCGGCGAGGTCATCCCAGAAGACGCTGCGCTCGGTGGTGTCCATGCCTGCTCCTTTGATTACCTGTGCAGGAAGCGTGGCATAACAGTCACGCCTCGTCCGCAGGGCTACCTGATCGACCTCGACGACCGAGGTGACCCTGCGACCCGCCAGTGCTGTCGGGACATGGCACAGGACGGGACGCCCGACCCGTGGCTCGTTCGTTCGGGGCCTGCGCGCGGGCGGGGGCCACCGTCGAGTGCCTCCCCACCTCGGGGAGGAAAGAGGTGGCGCTGCTCGCCAACTGGCATGTGGCGGTCCGAGGTGGTGCGTCTCCTTGACGGGTGTTCAACGATGGCCACCACCGGCGTGGCGGTCATCGTTTTATAGACGGACCATGCTTCGCCGCGTTGTTCGATGCTCGCCAGGTGGCGTCTGCGGAGGCGTTGGGGAGGGGTGGGCAAGGCCCTGCTGCGGGGAACGGGAGGCTGAGGATGGGGCTTGAGCCGAGGTTCGCCAAGGGCCCGCAAGAGGTGCTGCGGGCGATCGCCATGGGCAGCGAGGACGACGTCTCGGAAGCCCGCGCGTTCCAGCGCGAGGCGTTCCGCGCGGCGATGGGCTGCTATCCCGAGGAGTGAGGTTTGTCCAGGTCGACGATCTGACGACCGACGAGGTGCGTGCGTTGGGCGGCCATCCCGGCTGGCCCGACGGTTTGTGAGTACGCCCTAGACGGCGAAGTACGCCCTGACGTACACCCTTGATCTTGGGCCGTACTGAGTTTTGGCTGGTGCGCCCGGTAGGACTCGAACCTACGACCTTGGGATTAGAAGAAGATCGCCGATGCCCGCTCCGACGCCTTCGCTGCAGGCGGGACTGTCGGACAACGTCGGCTGATGTAGGCGGCAACCGGTGGCCTTGGCTGTACGGCTGGCTGTACAGCCAAGGCCATCGGCCACAGCAACCACGGGGGGATCGGTGGCAAGCCGGCGAAGCCGGCGCGGCAGCCGATCGCCCCGACCTCGACGGCGCCCAGCCCCGCCGGCGATCGTCCCACCGCACGATGCCTGCACTTATCCGCCGGTATGACGGCTTCTCACGTCCCGGCTGCGCTCTCACTCGTTGACATGGTGTGACCGATCGTTGGAGTAGGGCTCGGGAGATCGTCATACACGAGGCTGGGCATGCGGTCTTCGCATATTTGATCTCCCGGCCTGCCAGCGGACACGGCATGATCCGGGTTGGCGGACAGTTTGCTCCGGGCTGGCGGACATGAGAAGTCCGTGCCTGCGGTCACATGATCATCCGGA